>NZ_LSKH01000309.1:0-31535 GCF_001557395.1 Sphingomonas sp. CCH5-D11
CCTCTCCCCTGCCCTCTCCCCGCCTGCGGGGAGAGGGAGAAAGAGGCTGGAAAATGAACGAACTGACCAATTTCGCGAACCCGGTCGCCAAGCCGGAGACCTTCGACCAGATCCAGATCGGCATCGCGTCGCCTGACCGCATCCGTTCGTGGTCGTTCGGCGAGATCAAGAAGCCCGAGACGATCAATTATCGCACGTTCAAGCCCGAGCGTGACGGCCTGTTCTGCGCGCGCATCTTCGGTCCGATCAAGGACTACGAATGCCTGTGCGGCAAGTACAAGCGCATGAAGTACAAGGGCATCGTCTGCGAGAAGTGCGGCGTCGAGGTTACCGTCTCGAAGGTCCGCCGCGAGCGCATGGGCCATATCGAGCTCGCCGCCCCGGTTGCGCACATCTGGTTCCTGAAGTCGCTGCCGTCGCGCATCGGCCTGCTGCTCGACATGCAGCTCAAGCAGCTCGAGCGCGTGCTGTACTTCGAGGCGTACATCGTGATCGAGCCGGGCCTCACCCCGCTCGAGAAGTATCAGCTGCTCACCGAGGATGAGCTGCTCGAGGCGCAGGACGAATATGGCGAGGACGCCTTCTCGGCCGGCATCGGCGCGGAAGCCGTTCGCATCATGCTCGAAAGCCTCGATCTCGAGGGCGAGAAGGTCGCGCTGCTTGAAGAGCTTGCGACGACCAAGTCTGAGCTGAAGCCCAAGAAGATCATCAAGCGCCTCAAGGTCGTCGAAAGCTTCCTGGAATCGGGCAATCGTCCCGAGTGGATGATCCTCGAGGTCGTGCCGGTCATCCCGCCCGAGCTGCGCCCGCTGGTGCCGCTGGACGGCGGCCGCTTCGCGACGTCGGATCTGAACGATCTGTATCGCCGCGTCATCAACCGCAACAATCGCCTCAAGCGCCTCATGGAGCTGCGTGCGCCGGACATCATCGTCCGCAACGAAAAGCGCATGCTGCAGGAAGCGGTCGACGCGCTGTTCGACAACGGCCGCCGCGGCCGCACGATCACGGGCGCCAACAAGCGTCCGCTGAAGTCGCTGTCCGACATGCTGAAGGGCAAGCAGGGCCGCTTCCGTCAGAACCTGCTCGGCAAGCGCGTCGACTATTCCGGCCGCTCGGTCATCGTGACCGGTCCGGAGCTTAAGCTGCACCAGTGCGGCCTGCCCAAGAAGATGGCGCTCGAGCTGTTCAAGCCGTTCATCTACGCTCGCCTCGACGCCAAGGGTCTGTCCATGACCCTGAAGCAGGCGAAGAAGTGGGTCGAGAAGGAGCGCAAGGAAGTCTGGGACATCCTGGACGAGGTGATCCGCGAGCACCCGGTTCTGCTGAACCGCGCGCCGACGCTTCACCGCCTCGGCATTCAGGCGTTCGAGCCGGTGCTGATCGAAGGCAAGGCGATCCAGCTCCACCCGCTGGTCTGCTCGGCCTTCAACGCCGACTTCGACGGTGACCAGATGGCCGTGCACGTTCCGCTGTCGCTTGAAGCGCAGCTGGAAGCGCGCGTCCTGATGATGTCGACCAACAACATCCTGTCGCCCGCCAACGGCAAGCCGATCATCGTGCCGTCGCAGGACATGGTGCTCGGTCTCTACTATCTCTCGATGGAGAAGCAGAACGAGCCCGGCGAAGGCATGCTGCTGGCCGACATGCAGGAAGTGCACCAGGCGCTGAATGCACAGGCGGTGACGCTGCACACCAAGATCATCAGCCGCGTTCCGCAGACGGACGAGGACGGTAACGAGTATCTGAAGCGCTACGAAACCACCCCGGGCCGCATGCTGCTCGGCGAGTGCCTGCCGAAGAGCCACAAGGTACCGTTCGAAACCGTCAACCGCCTGCTGACCAAGAAGGACGTCACCGACGTCATCGACGAGGTCTATCGTCATACCGGTCAGAAGGAGACGGTGCTGTTCGCCGACGCCATCATGGCGCTGGGCTTCCGTCACGCGTTCCGCGCCGGCATCTCCTTCGGCAAGGACGACATGATCATTGCGCCGGACAAGACCAAGCTGGTCGACGAAACGCGCGAGCAGGTGAAGGACTTCGAGCAGCAGTATCAGGACGGCCTGATCACGCAGCAGGAGAAGTACAACAAGGTGATCGACGCCTGGAGCCGTTGCGGTGATCAGGTGGCAAACTCGATGATGAACGAGATCAAGGCCGTTCGCATCGACGAGGAGACCGGCCGTGAGAAGCCGATCAACTCGATCTACATGATGGCACACTCGGGTGCGCGTGGTTCGCAGGCGCAGATCAAGCAGCTCGCCGGTATGCGCGGCCTGATGGCCAAGCCGTCGGGCGAGATCATCGAAACGCCGATCATCTCGAACTTCAAGGAAGGCCTGACCGTCCTTGAATACTTCAACTCCACGCACGGCGCACGTAAGGGCCTTGCGGATACGGCGTTGAAGACCGCGAACTCGGGTTACCTCACCCGCCGTCTCGTCGACGTGTCGCAGGATTGCGTCATTGTCGAGGACGATTGCGGCACCGAGCGCGCGCTGGAGATGAAGGCGATCGTTCAGGGCGGCTCGGTTATCGCGTCGCTTGGCGAGCGTATCCTGGGCCGCACCACGGCCGAGGACATCATCGACAGCAAGTCGGGCGAGATCGTGATCCCGCACGGCACCCTGCTCGATGAGCCGATGGTGGCGAAGATCGAGGCGGTTGGCACTCAGGCGGTCAAGATCCGCTCGCCGCTGGTCTGCGAAAGCAAGATCGGCGTCTGCGGCAAGTGCTACGGGCGTGATCTCGCCCGCGGTACCCCGGTGAACATCGGCGAAGCGGTCGGTGTCATCGCGGCGCAGTCGATCGGTGAGCCGGGCACGCAGCTGACGATGCGTACCTTCCACATCGGCGGCGCGGCGCAGCTCAACGAGCAGTCGAACCTCGAGGCACCAGTCGACGGCACGGTCGAGTATCGCGACCTGCGCATCATCGTCGACCAGCGTGGTCGCCGCGTGGTGCTCAGCCGCTCGGGCGAAGTCGCGATCGTCGACATGGACGGCCGCGAGCTGGCGGTGCACAAGATCCCGTACGGCGCGAACGTGCTGTGCGACGATGGGCACATCATCAGCGCGGGCGATCGCATCGCTGAATGGGATCCGTTCACCATGCCGGTGATCACGGAAACCGGCGGCACCGTGAAGTATCAGGACCTCATCGAGGGCAAGACGCTGACCGAGCAGGTCGACGAAGCGACGGGCATCGCCCAGCGCGTCGTCACCGAATATCGTGCAGCGGCGCGCACCAAGGAGGATCTGCGTCCCCGCATCACCCTGCTCGACGAGGGCTCGGGTGAGGCTGCCCGCTACATGCTGGCGCCGGGTGCGGTGCTCTCGGTCGACGACAATGCCACCGTCTATGCCGGTGACGTGGTCGCCCGTGTCGCTCGCGAGTCCGCCAAGACCCGCGACATCACCGGCGGTCTGCCGCGCGTTGCCGAGCTGTTCGAGGCCCGCAAGCCGAAGGAAAATGCGATCATCGCCAAGGTCTCTGGCCGCGTGGTGTTCGGCAAGGACTATAAGGCGAAGCGCAAGATCGGTATTCAGCCCGAGGACGGCGGCGAGGTGGTGGAATACCTCATCCCGAAGTCCAAGGTGATCGACGTTCAGGAAGGCGACTACGTCAAGCGTGGCGACAACCTGATCGGCGGCAGCCCGGATCCGCACGACATTCTCGAGGTGCTCGGCATCGAGCCGCTCGCGGAATATCTCGTGTCGGAAATCCAGGAAGTCTATCGACTGCAGGGCGTGAAGATCAACGACAAGCACATCGAGACGATCGTTCGTCAGATGTTGCAGAAGGTCGAGATCACCGAGGCCGGCGACACCACCCTGCTACCTGGCGAGCAGGTGGACCGTGCGGAGATGGACGAGGTCAACGCCAAGCTCGGCAAGAACGAGGCGCCCGCCCAGGGCAAGCCGATCCTGCTCGGGATCACCAAGGCAAGCCTGCAGACCCGGTCGTTCATCTCGGCCGCGTCGTTCCAGGAGACCACCCGCGTCCTCACCGAGGCGGCAGTCCAGGGCAAGCAGGACACGCTGATGGGCCTGAAGGAGAACGTCATCGTCGGCCGGCTCATCCCGGCGGGCACCGGCGCCGGCATGAACCGCCTGCGCGTGGCAGCCTCCTCGCGCGACGCGGCGCTTCGTGCCCAGCAGAAGAAGCTGGCCGATGCGATGCTGGTCGCTCCGGCGAGCGCGGACGAGCTGCGCGCGGCAGAGAACGCTCGCAGCCCGCGTGAGGACGTCGGCACCGGCAGCGACCCGCTCGCCACCGTCGTTCCCTCGGGCGACGGCAGCGACGAGGCCGCTGGCGAGTATCTGAACGACTGATCTTTCGGATCAGCCTGATGCAATCAGCCCCGCCGGCGCAATCCGGCGGGGCTTTTTGTTGGCAGCAACACTGAAGTCATATCGCGTTCTATTTCTACGTAACTTGCATCATTGCTGCTGCACGTAGCCGAGCATTGATCTTGATCAGGCGCGTCGGAACACCAGTCCTTTACCATTGCACTACATAATTTGCAGGTGGATCGGGGAAGTAACGGTGTCTGAGCTGTCGAAGATCATCAGTAGCAATGACAGCCAATCCGCCTGGCAAGCCGTGTGCCGGTCGCAAGCGGTGATTGAATTCGAACTGGACGGCACGATCATCTGGGCCAATGATCTGTTCCTGTCGGCGACCGGCTACGCCCTGCACGAGATCGTTGGCCAGCATCACCGCATATTCTGCGCCGACGATTATTCCGCCTCCCCATCCTACAAAGCATTCTGGGCCAAGCTGGGCCGGGGTGAGTTCGACACCGGCGAATACAAGCGCCGCGGCAAGAACGGGCGCGAGGTGTGGCTTCAGGCAACCTACAATCCGGTCTTCGATGGTGAAGGCCGTCCGCGGCGTGTGCTGAAAATCGCCGCGGATGTGACCGAGGCCAAGCTGAGCACCGCAGAAACCAACGGCAAGATTGACGCGATTGACCGCAGTCAGGCGACGATCGAATTCGCGCTCAACGGCACCATCCTTACCGCCAATGACAATTTTCTCGCCATCTTCGGTTATCGCGCGGCCGATCTCGTCGGGCGACACCACAATATGCTCTGCGACGCCGAACTAGTGCAGTCGTCCGACTATCGTCAGTTCTGGGAGCGTCTCGGCCGCGGTGAGTTCGACGCGGGCCGGTATAGGCGCCGCGATCGTGCCGGGCGCGAGGTATGGATCCAGGCTACTTACAATCCGATCCTTGACGCCGACGGTCGCCCGCGCAAGATCGTTAAGATCGCGAGCGACATCACGCGGGAGATGAGCCTCGAACAGGAGGTGATGTCGCGACTGGCCGATTGCGAACGCATCCGCTGCGAGCTCGAAGCGCGCGGCGTCGAGCTACAGGTCACGCTCGAGCAGATGGCGGCAATCGTTTCCACCATCAACAACATCGCCTCGCAGACGAACCTCCTGGCGCTCAATGCTGCGATCGAAGCGGCACGCGCGGGAGACGCAGGTCGCGGTTTCGCCGTCGTCGCGCAGGAGGTGAAGAAGCTCTCCGCTGAAACGCGCCTTGCCACCGAAAGGGCGGCGGGAATGATGAGCGACCGGGCAGGATCGCGATCCGCGATCGCGAGCCCCGCGCATCACGAGCTAGCGGCCTAAGGTTTCTGCCGGTTGCCGCTCGACGCTCGACGCTGAACGCTCGGGCTTGCTCGCGACGAATGTCCGCGACAGGCCATGGTACAGCTTCTCGCGGCACACTGCCCGGCTCGCCCCGTCAGCCAGGAACGCCGCCGCGAACATCGGCAGCATCAGGCCACGGCTCGCTGTCGTTTCGGACAGAATGATCACGGCGGTCAGCGGCGCGCGAACCACGCCGGTGAAATAGGCCACCATGCCCAGGATCACCACGGCCTGCACCGAGTCGCCTGGGAACAGCGCATGAAGAAGGTTCCCGAATCCCGCCCCGACCGCGAGGCTCGGCGCGAAGATGCCACCGGGCAGCCCTGCGACTGCGGTGGCTAGCGTCGCTAGGAACTTCGCGGGGCCGAACCACAAGGGGGCATCGGCTCCGGTGATCATCGCCCGCGCTGCGCCATAACCGGTGCCCCAGGTCAGCCCGGTCGCTACGCCAAGCGCGGCGACTACTAAGCCGCACAAGCCAGCGAACACCACCGGTCGTGCCTTGCTCCAGCGGGTCACCCGGTGGCGCCCGTCGGCCAGCGCAAGCATCGCGCGCGCGAACAATCCGCCCGCCAGTCCGCCGCCCACGCCAGCGATGGGCACTACCACCAGCGCGCTTGCGATTGGCATATGCGCTCCGATCACGCCGAAATAGACGTAATCGCCCGCGAGGCTCTGTGCCACCATGCCGGCGATCACGATGGAGGACAGCACCATCAGCGTCATGCGCTGCTCGTAGCGGGCGGCCAGCTCCTCGATGGCGAACAGCACGCCCGCGAGCGGCGTGTTGAACGCCGCCGCAACACCCGCCGCGCCGCCCGCGATCACCACCGTGCTGCGCAACGTCACCCGCGTCAGGCGATGGCTGAGGTTCATCACAGCCGCCGCAAGCTGCACCGTCGGCCCCTCGCGCCCCACGCTGGCCCCGCACAGCACGGCGCCCATGGTCAGCAGCGCCTTGGCGAGCACCGTGCGCACAGCGATCAGCCCGCGTGCGGCCCCTGCCGGATCGTTGCGCGCCGCCATCACCTGCGGAATGCCGGATCCTCGAGCCAGAGGCGCCCAGCGGCGCGTGATCCACACCAATGCCATGAACCCCAGCGGCGTCGTCACGAGCGGTGCCCAGGGCCAGCGCCGCACGAAGCGCTCGAACACCAGCCCCATTTCGTCGGATGCCTTGGCGAACAAAACCGCCACCACGCCGATCACCACCGCGCCCGTGATCACCGCGATACGCCGGCGGAACAGGATCGATGTCGGTCCGCTCGAGCGAAGCAGTGCGCGCACGCGCCTCGGGGTCCAGCGTCGGCGGGTGCGGGCAGGTATCGGATCGTCGGTCACGCGCCTCCCTTACGCCGATCACGCCGGCCGGATCACCCCCGCGTTGCTATCCGCCGCGAAGAAGAAGACTGCCACTCGTCCCGCAGCAAGCCCCAGATCACACTATCCCGCACGCCCAGATGCGTTTCCCATTCCGCGCGCAGCAGGGCCTCGCGCTGAAAGCCCAGGCGCAGCAGCAGCGCGATTGACCGTGCGTTTTCGGGATCGGTATCGGCGAATACCCGCCGGGCGCCCTCGGCAAACAGCTGGTCGATCAGCGCGCTGACCGCCTCGCGACCAAGACCTCGCCCGGAAGCAGCAGCGGAAAGGAGATAGCCGATCTCCATCACGCCTCGGCGCCGCTCGCCCGCGGCCAGCGTGCCGATCGCCCTGCCGTTCGTCTTGTCCACGATCACCCACTGGCGCCATTGATCGTTGGCGTGGGGCGTCACATAGGCAATCGTCTCCTGCATCGATCCGTGCGGCGGGCTTGACCAGAAGCGCATCACCTCGGGATCGCAATATGCTTCGTGCAGCGCCGGCGCATCGGCGAGCGTCGGCATCCGCATGGTCAGGCGATCGCTCGAAAAGGGTTCGGCCCTCACGCCCGGGTCAACCGGCGAGTGCCTCGACCAGCGCCTGCACCTTCTGCTGGCGCCATTGCGGCAGCGGCGCGACCAGCCAATAGCCGAGCCGAGACGGCCGCGGCTCCCCCACGGCCGTCACGCGGCCCTCGGCAAGGTCGCGTGCCGCGAGCAGTTCGGGCACGGTCGCCCGGCCCAGGCCTTGCGCGGCGGCATCAAGCGCCAGCCCCGCATCGCCTACCCGGATCAGCGCGCCGCCGTCCTCGCTGCCGCTGCCGGGCCAGGCGATAACCGCTTCCGCCCCGCCGCCAGCGCGCTCGATCGTCACCATGCCCTCGCTCTCGATCGCCTCGCCCTCGTGAACGCCGGGCCCGTCGCCCCAGGTCACAGCCAGGTCGAGGTTGGCCTCCGTAAAGTCGGGCGGTGCATCGGCAGCGACCAGCACGAAGCGCAGGTCGCCATCCGCACGGGCGATTTCGGCCAGACGCGGAAGCAGCCACTTTTCTGTCAGATCGCGCGGCGCGGCGATGGTCAGCGATTTAGAGGACTGGCCAGCCTGCATCGCCCGCACGGCTTCCTCGAACTGGAGAAAGCCATGGCGCAGCGCTGAGAGACCGGCCTCGCCTTCGGGGGTCAGCTCCAGCCCCTTGGTCGTGCGCCGAAACAACACCACCCCCAGCGTATCTTCCAGCGCGCGGATCTGCTGGCCCACTGCCGCCGGCGTCACCGCCAGTTCGTCGGCCGCGCGGGTGAACGACAGATGGCGCGCGGCGGCATCCAGCACGCGCAGGCCGTTCAGCGGAAGGTGCGTACGCTTCACCGCGCCACGCCCTGATGCGGCGGCGTCAGGCAAACAATCTCGGGTCGAAGGCTTATCACCATGCGCGCGACATGCCTTCCCCGCATCCCGCCCGCAAGCGGCAGCGGCGAATTACCCCGCAACGGCGGGCGCGATCAGCGTGAACTTCGGAATGGCAACGTCGAACAAAGATCCGTCCGCGCCGATCATGCGATAGCTGCCCTGCATGGATCCCGACGGCGTCGCCAGCGGGCAGCCTGACACATAATCATAGCTGGCGCCGGGCGCGATCAACGGCTGCTCGCCCACGACGCCCTCGCCTTCCACCGAATGGCGCGCGCCGCGGCCGTCGGTGATGATCCAGTGCCGGGTCAGCAACTGAACGGCCTGATCCCCGTCATTCTCCAGCCGGATGTGATAGGCCCAGAACCAGCGCCCCCGCGTCGGCTCGGACTGTTCGGGCAAGTAGCTGACGGACACGCGCACGGTGACCCCCCGCGTCGTTTCTGACGAGGGGAAGAACGCCTTCACAAACCGACCTGCCTCAATGCCCGGTCAAGATCCTCAATCAGATCCTGCGGGTCCTCAAGCCCGACGTTCAGGCGAAGCATGCCTTCGGTCACGCCCATTTCCTCGCGCTTGTCCGGCGCAACCGAATTGTGGGTGGTAGAGGCAGGATGAGTCATCAGCGATCGGGAGTCGCCGATGTTGTTCGAAATATCGATCAGCTCCAGCGCATCGAGCAGTCCGTGCGCCTGCTTGCGCCCGCCATCCAGCACCATGGCGAAGATCGGGCCGGCCGCGTCCATCTGGCTCATGGCCAGATTGTGCTGCGGATGGCTGGGCAGTCCCGGGTACAACACCTGCGGCACCCTTCCTTCCAGGAAGGTCGCGACCTTTAGCGCATTTTCCGACTGGCGCTGAATGCGAAGATCCAGCGTTTCCAACCCCTTCAATACGACCCACGCATTGAACGGCGACAATGTCGGCCCGGTATTCCGCGTGAACGGCAGCAGCGTATTGTCGATGAAATCCTTGGTGCCGCACACGGCGCCAGCCAGCACGCGGCCTTGCCCATCCATCATCTTGGTGGCGGAATAAGCGGTGACGTCAGCACCGAATTCCATCGGCCGCTGCAACGCCGGGGTGGCAAAGGCATTGTCGACCACGCTGGTGATGCTGTGGTCACGCGCAATGCCGCACACGGCCTTCAGGTCCACCACGTCCATCGTCGGGTTGGCCGGTGTCTCGAAGAAGAACACCTTTGTTTCCGGTCGAATGGCATCTTCGAATTGCTGCGGATCGCGCGCGTCGACAACCGTGCTGGTAATGCCGAACTTGGGGAGCAGGGTGTCCACCAGCCAGCGGCATGACCCAAAGGCTGCGCGGCCGGCGACCACATGATCACCCGCCTGGAGCTGGCTCAGCAGCACCGCCGTCATGGCAGCCATGCCGCTCGCCATGGTACGGCACGCCTCGGCGCCCTCCAATATGGCGATGCGATGCTCCAGCATCTCCACTGTCGGGTTCTGGAGCCGGGAATAGGTCATTCCCTCCTGCTCGCCGGCGAAGCGGGCGGCGGCATCGCCCGCGCAGTCATAGCTGTAGCCGGACGTGAGGAAGATCGCTTCGGATGTCTCCCCATATTCGCTGCGCGCGGTCCCGCCGCGGATCATACGTGTGGCGGGGCGCCACGTGTCGGTGATGGAGCGGTCCTGTCCGGTACGGCGTTTCATGCCGCCCGCTTTCGGCCAATCGTCGCCGGCTTTCAAGGCTGTCGGCCGCAACGTGCAACGGCCGGCCGACACTTTGCCCGTGCGACGCTGCTGCCTCACTCCACGCTACGGCCAGGCTGCTATCCTCAACAGCGGCGGAATTGCCGGTCGTGCAAGCGCGCGTGACTTCGCAGATGCGCCAGCTATCGCCGGCAGGCACGCACCGCTAAGCACACTTTCCATGCTGCGCCGTCCGCTGCCGCTCGCCGTGCTCCTCTTCCTGCTGGCCGAGGCATTGTTCTTGGCCCGGCTGTCGGTGCCGCATGTCCTCGTCTTTGACGAAATCCATTATGTGCCGGCGGCCCGTGCCCTGATCGCCCTGTCGGGGCCCGCCAACATCGAACATCCCTTGCTCGGCAAGATCCTGATCGCGCTGGGCATCTCCATCTTCGGGGACACACCCGTCGGATGGCGCTTCATGTCCACGCTTGCCGGCAGCGTGACGGTCGTGTCCATGTTCGCCACCGCCTGGCTGATCACCGGGCGAGTGCGGCCCAGCCTGGTCACGGCGGCACTCACGCTGCTTGGCTTCACGCTCTATGTCCAGGCACGCATTGCGATGTTGGATGGGTTCATGCTTGCCTTTCTGGCAGGCGCGATCGCCTTCGTTGCGTGGACCCTGCGCGTCGGAGGCTGGTGGCGCTGGGTGCTTGCATCGGTGCTACTCGGCCTTGCCGTCGGCTGCAAATGGCTGGCCGCGCCCTATGTAGCCTTTGCCGCCGTCGCCTTTCTCCTGTTCAAGCGCGAGGATCCACGCCGCTTCCCCGGTCTCCCGCTCTGGCCGGCGCTCCTGGTGCTTGGGGCCGTGTCGATGCTGACCTATTTCGCCACCTTTGCACCGGCCTTCTTCTACAGCGTAGAACCGCTGACGCTCGCGCGATTGATCCCCTTTCAACTCGAGATGTTCGAACGGCAGACGCAGGTGCTCCCCGTGCATGCCTATCAGTCGAACTGGTGGACATGGCCGCTGCTGATCCGGCCGATCTGGTATCTCTATGAGCCGGTCGATGGGGCGCTGCGCGGCATCCTGCTCTTGGGCAATCCGGCAATCATGTGGGGCGGGCTGGTGGCAGCGGTTGGCTGCTGGATCGGCTGGGTCCGCGGTGGATCACCGCGCTTGTTTGCGGCCGCCTCACTCTGGACCGGCAGCCTTGGCATATGGGCCGTGATCCCCAAGTCACTTGGCTTCTATTATTATTACTATCCGTCCAGCATCTTCATCGTCATCCCGCTCGCGCTGATGCTGGATCGCTGGCGCGCACGAGTTCGCAATATCGACCTGTTCGTGGTGGCGCTGGCCCTGGTGCTGGCTGTCTACTTCCTGCCGGTCCTGTCCGCCGGCGCGCTGGCGGACGCCGCTGCGTTCAGGCGCTGGATGTGGTTCGACACCTGGGTGTGAACCGCTTCAATAGCGCCCCCAGGTGAAGCGCGAGGACAAAGCGTAGTTCCACACTGCCCCCACCAGCACGCCCGCCAGCGCTGATCCTGCCCAGGCGCCGAAGTGGAAATCATACAGGAATGCCGCCACGCCGACATTGGCGATCGCACCCACTGAACAGACCAGGCAAAAGGACACCCATCCATCGAGCAGCGCGCGCCACCCGCGCAGCCGCCGGTCGCGATAGGTCAGCGCATTGTTCAGGAAGAAGTTGAAGGTCATCGCCGCAAGCGTGCCCACGATCTGCCCGCCGAGAAACGCCGCTCCGAGGCCGATGTGCAACATCGTCAGGACGGTCATGTGGATCAGAACGCCGATCACGCCAATCGCGGAGAACATCGCGAAGCGCACCGGCACGACATTGCCGAACTTCCGGTCATAAATGGCGATCAGATATTCGAGCGCGACCACATGATCGAGCTTCGACTCCCCCTGCTCCCGACAGCGGAACACGTAAGGCAGTTCGAGAAAGCGCAAGGGACGGTCGGCGGCCGCCATGATGTCGAGCAGGATCTTGAACCCAATGCCTGAAAGCTGCGGCGCCAGTGCCCGAACCAGATTGGTTCGGATCATGAAGAACCCGCTCATCGGATCGGTCAGGCCGACGTTCAGCACCTTCTGCGACAATCGCGTCGCCAACGCCGATTTCGCGACGCGGTCTCCGTCCCATTCCCCCGTGCCGCCACCGGCCACGAACCGCGAGCCGACCACGACATCCAGCGCGGCATCCCGGCGCAGCGCGTCCAGCATCGCCGGCAGGATTGTCTCGTCATGCTGAAGATCACCGTCAATCACTGCGGCGACGGGCGCGGCGGTGGCGCACATCCCCTCGATACAGGCGGTGGCAAGCCCGCGCCGCCCGATCCGCTGGATCACCCGGACACGGGAATCGACACGGGCGATCTCGCGCACCGCATCGGCCGTGCCGTCCGGACTGTTATCGTCGACGAAGATGACCTCCCATCGCGTCCCGGTCAGCGCCTGCTCCAGCTTCGCCACCAGCAGCGGCACATGAGCATGTTCGTTGAACGTCGGAATGATGATGGCAAGCTCGAGGGGCGTGCTCACAAGGCCGCCAGCACCGCGTCTCCCATCGCCTCGGTGGAGCACTGCCCGCCGAGGTCCGCGGTCCGGTGGCCAGCCGCCAGCGCGCGCGCCACCGCCTGCTCGATCCTTTCGGCCGCCTCAGCCTGGCCCAGCGAGTGGCGAAGCATCAGCGCGGCGGAAAGGATCGCCGCGCAGGGGTTCGCCTTGCCCTGCCCCGCAATATCCGGTGCCGAGCCGTGGATCGGCTCGTACAGCCCCTTGCCAGCCTCATCCAGCGACGCCGACGGCAGCAGGCCGATCGAGCCCACGCACATGGAGGCCTGATCCGACAGGATGTCGCCGAATAGGTTGCCGGTGACGATCACGTCGAACTGGCCGGGATCGCGCACCAGCTGCATGGCGGCGTTGTCGACATACATGTGGCTCAGCACCACGTCGGGATAACGCTGCGACACCTCGATCACCACGTCACGCCACAGCTGCGAGGTTTCGAGGACATTGGCCTTGTCCACCGAGCACAATTTGCCACGGCGTCGCTGCGCGGCCTCGAAGCCGGCGATCGCGATGCGACGGACCTCGCCCTCGTCATAGCTCATCAGGTCATAGCCCTGGCGCAGCCCGGCGTCGGTCGTCCGCATGCCCTTTTCGCCGAAATACACATCGCCGTTTAGTTCGCGCACGATCAACAGGTCGATGGTGCGTGCCACCTCCGGCCGAAGCGCGGAGGCGTCCTCCAGCCCTGCGAACAGCTTGGCGGGACGCAGGTTGGCGAACAGGGTCAGCTCCTTGCGCAGCCCCAGAATGGCCTGTTCCGGGCGCAGGTGCCGGTCCAGCGCGTCGCAGGTCGGATCGCCGACCGATCCGAAGAGGATCGCATCGGCGCGCCGTGCAAGGTCAAGCGTCGCGGCGGGCAGCGGATTGCCCGTCTGGTGGTAAGCAGCGCCGCCGACCGGCGCTTCCTCGAACGCGACGTTCAACTCCAGCGCCTCCAGCACGCGCCGTGCCTGGTTGGTTACTTCGGGGCCGATGCCGTCACCCGGCAGTATTGCGATAAGGGAAGTGTGCGCCATGGTCACCGTTCGAGGCTGAACTTGTCGATCACCACCCCGTCGCCGCGCACTGGCGCGGTTCCGGTGTGGCAGCTTCGCGGCGGAGCCTTGCCGGCCCCGCACTGGTCACGCAACTGCTCTCTTCAACCGGTCGATCAGCCGGTCACGTGCAGACAACGCGCCGGCGCGTCGCTCCGTCAGCAGATCGCGCGTCAGGAAATGGCCGGTGATCGCGAGGGCGGCAAACACGTCCGGCCAGTCCGGCTCGCCCCCTGAATGCAGAAATGCCGGCAACGGAAACAACCGTTCTTCATAACCGACAGCGGCGGCACGGCTCACCCCGGCACCGCTCTTGGGGCTGACAAAGGCGATATCCGCCGCCGATCCCGTCACCACGCAGCGGTGAAGGTCGAGGCCGAAGCCGAGCTCAGCCAGCAACAACAGCTCGTATCGTGCCATCGCCCCCGCCCAGCCCCGCGCGGCGGGCGCTGCCTCGACGGCGTCCAGCATGCCGGCCAGGGCATCATATAGTTGCGGATAGGGCTGTGCCTCGGGCAGCGCGGCGGCGGTCAGGCTCGCCAGCCATTCCAGCGCCGCTGCCGGCAGCGGCTCTGCGTGCAGTGGCGCCCGGCTGTGGACCAGTTCCACGGTCAGCGCCGGCAGCTGATCGTCGGTCCGCGCGCGCCACTCGCCCTGTATCGTGTTTGCCGGCTGAAGCACGGGGCGCAGCCCGCGCGATCGGCCACCACGCACATATCCCGCCCGAACCCCGTCATTCGGGGTTAAGGCACGAACCACCGCGCCATGCTCGCCATGGGAGCGAACGGCTACGATGATCGCTGGGGCGGCAAGGTGCATGGACGTGGCTTAGCTCCTTCGCAGCGCCCCTGTCGCCTTCTTGTCGGTACCGAGCGGCGCATCGCGCGTCCGGGGATTCCTGCGGCGCCAGTCAGGCCCGCCGCACCTGATCGGCGATCCGCCGCAACGCCGGCATCGCCGCGGCCCTTTTGGCAACCATGATCCCGGCGTCGAACCCGCGCACCAGGGTGAGCGCCCCCCTGTTCGCCAGCGTGGGCCGCAGCAACAGTAGATCGCGACAGGCGATCCCCGCGCTTGCCATCAGCCGCTTGTGCTGCCCTTCGCCTTCGGTGAAATCGAAACGTGCGAAGCGGTCGTCGAAGAGGTCGCTCAGCGCCGCCTCCATCAATACGCTTCCCGGAGAGAGCGCTGCGAAGCTCGGATCGTGACCGACATAGTCGTAGCGCAGCGTATTTCCGTCCGCGCTGCACCAGAGGTAAGCGGCAGCCACATCGTTGACGAAGAGCAGCCACGCGCGAATCTGGTCGCCAGCGGCCAGCGCTTCCGTCCGCTGGATCGACGCCGCATCGCCCGGCAACCCCGCCCCCATCAGCCGCTCCTGATAGGTCTTTTCCGCCAATGCCCTTGCCACTGGATGGAATGCCGACAATTCGTCAGCCGTGCGAAAGCGGCGTATGTCCAGTGTGCCGCCGTTGGCCGCGGCCAGCTTCTTCGCCTTGCGCTTCAGGGTCGAGCGGGTCTGCCCGGAGAGGCCAGCGCGCCACGCCACCTCCCCAGCCGCCAGATCGACATAATAGCGCGTATAGCGCTGCCGCTCGAACGTCAGCCCCTGCCAATCCGGGGAAAGCGTTTCCGGCAGGGAGGTGAGCAGATAACCGTGCTCGGCGCTTGCCAATGGCGGCAGCGCCGGCCGCAGTCCGGCCAGCGCTTGATCGAGCGATAGTCCGATCCGCCGCAGCCGACGCGGAATGGTGGCAATCGTGCGCGCGCCGATCTGCAGCCGCAAGGCGGCATTGCTCATGCGCGCCGCTCGCTCACCAGGTTGGACCAGGCCTGCTCCACCTGCCGCCGCCCCCGCCGCCAGCGACTGGCCGCCAGCGGCTTGTCTGCGGCATTGAGCGCCAGCGGCACCTGATCGGTGAAATGCGTTGTGGGCGCCGCATGGCGCCGGGCTTCGAGCAGGCGGCACAAGGCGCGAAAGCGGCTCACATGAACATCGTTCGCCTTCACGCCGGCGCGATCGGCAAGCTCGAAACTGTGGCTGACGATCGTCGTGGCAGCATGGCCTTCGTCGATCGCATGGTCGATCGCCGCCGTCATTTCCGCGTTCGACAGGGCACAGATCTGGAAGTTCCGCCACACGCCCGGCGTGTCTTCGATCGTCGTGACCGGCACCTCGATAACGCTGCAATGCCGAACCGGAGAGATAAGCTCGGCCGGCAAGCCGATTGAGCTTGGCCAGGGATGATGCGCGCCATTGTGGCTGCTGTCGTAGATGATGCCCAACGAGCCAAGCGCCACCAGGGTATCGTCGTTGGCTGCGTAGCTGCCGCTGCGAAAAGCGATAGGGCGCGGCGCCCCCGCCGCCATCAACAGGCTGGCCGCTTCACTCAACAATTCTCGCTGAGCGTCGGCGGAATAGTCGCTCAGTTCGAACGAGGCATGAGCCTGCCGATCGGCGAGCCGGGCCTTTGCCCAGTTCGGATGCAAATGCAGCTGCACCTCCTGTCCCGCTGCCAAAACAGCTTCCACGATCCGTCGGAACGGATCGAGGCCGTAGATGCGCGCTGGCATGGGATCGACGAAGAAGGTCGCCTTCAATCCATGGCGGGCAAGCAGGTCGAGCTGCCACGCGAGACCGACGCCGGCAGGCTCTATGGATCGCGTCTCCACGACAGCCGGATCAAAGCCGGCAACGTGATGTCGCCACGCGATCTCGGTGTCGATTGTGAGAAATACCGGGGTCATGCCGTCCCTCTAGAACCCGCGCGTAAACATTCCCCGAACTCGTTTCCATGAAAAAGGCCGCCGGATCGGTCCGGCGGCCCTTGCGTAGTGACATATCAAAAAGGGATCAGCCCGCGCTAGACTTCACCGATGCGCCCAGAAACCCGGTAAGTTCAGCCCGCGTGAGCGTGGTGGACTTGTCCGTATCCGCCTTCGCGAACGCTGCCTCGTTCCAGCTCGCATCGCCCGGCTTGTCGCCGCCATCCGGTGCCTTCGCCTTCAGCGCGTCCATCCAGGCGGCGAACTCCGCCTTTTCCAGCGTGCCGTTGCCATCCTTGTCATAGGACGCGAACTCGGCGTTGACGATGGAAGAAACTTGGTCGGTTGTTGTCGCAGCCGCTTGCGCTGGCTCAGCCGCCGCAGGTTCTTGCGGCACGATCGCCGGCCCGGGCGCCGAGGACGGCGCGGTCGGCTTTGTCGTTCCACCATCCTGCGCAAGCACAGGGCCAGCAACAACCATGGCACTGGCCATGAAAAGCTGCTTCAGCATCATCACTCTCCTTACAGATCTATTATGATGCCACGCCAATTCATACCTTCCGGCACGATCCGCCTGACATGTTCTTGGCTCTATCAACCGACAATTATCATATCGGGTTCCGAACCTGCGATTTGAAGCCTTGACGCATGCCTGCTACCCGCGCGCAACCGCTTCCCTCGGCGACTCACGGCGAGCCGTTGTCGCCGTACGACCAAGGATGTTCACATGGTTCCGCGCTATTCCCGCCCAGAGATGACGGCGATCTGGACGCCCGAGTCGCGTTTCAAGATCTGGTTCGAGATCGAGGCTCACGCCACCGAAGCGCTGGCGGAGCTTGGCGTTGTCCCGAAGGAAGCGGCGGATGCGCTCTGGGCCTGGTGGCGCACCGAACCCACCATCGACGTCGCCGCGATCGACGCGATCGAGGCCGTCACCAAGCATGACGTGATCGCCTTCCTCACATGGGTGGCCGAGCAGGTCGGCGATCAGGCACGCTTCATGCACCAGGGCATGACCAGTTCGGATGTGCTCGACACCTGCCTTGCCGTGCAGCTCGCGCGCGCGTCCGATATCCTCATCGCTGATCTCGATGCGCTGCTCGCCGTGCTGCGCCGCCGCGCCGAGGAGCACAAGCTGACGCCGACGATCGGCCGCAGCCACGGCATCCATGCCGAGCCGGTGACCTTCGGGCTGAAGCTGGCGGAGGCTTATGCCGAGTTCAGCCGTTGCCGCACCCGCTTGGTCGCCGCCCGCGCCGAAGTCGCCACCTGCGCCATTTCCGGTGCGGTCGGCACGTTCGCCAACGTCGACCCGCGGGTAGAGGAGCATGTCGCGGCCAAGCTGGGCCTCGCGGTCGAGCCCGTCTCGACGCAGGTGATCCCGCGCGATCGCCACGCGATGTTCTTTGCGACACTGGGCGTTGTGGCGAGCTCGATCGAGCGACTGGCGGTGGAAGTGCGCCATCTCCAGCGTACCGAAGTGCTGGAAGCCGAGGAATATTTCTCGCCCGGGCAAAAGGGCTCGTCCGCCATGCCGCACAAGCGCAATCCCGTGCTGACGGAGAATCTGACCGGCCTCGCGCGCATGGTCCGCGGCTATGTGACGCCGGCGCTGGAAAACGTCGCGCTCTGGCACGAGCGGGACATCAGCCATTCGTCGGTCGAGCGCTACATCGCGCCCGACGCCACCATCACGCTCGATTTCGCCCTGGCGCGCCTCACCGGCGTGATCGACAAGCTGCTCGTCTATCCCGAGCGGATGCAGAAGAACATGGATCGCATGGGCGGCCTGATCCATTCGCAGCGCGTGCTGCTGGCGCTGACCCAGGCCGGGGTCAGCCGCGAGGACGCCTATCGCCTGGTTCAGCGCAACGCGATGAAGGTCTGGGAGTCGGACGGCGCATTGTCGCTGAACGAACTGCTGAAGGCTGACGCCGATGTCACCGCAGCGCTATCGCCTGAGGCGATCGATGCCGAATTCGACCTTGGTTATCACTACAAGCACGTCGACACGATCTTCGCGCGCGTATTTGGCTGAAATTCTCCGTGGATCACCCCTGATCAGGCCAGGGGTGATCCGCGGAACGGCCAGGTCAGGCCGGAATTTGCTGCGAGATACAGTGGAAACTGCCGCCGCCCGTCAGGATCGCATCGGCGCGCAGGCCAACGACCTCCCGGTCCGGGAAGATCGCCTGAATGGCTTTTACCGCCGCTTCGTCCTGCTCGGAGCCATAGATCGGCACGACCACGGCCGCATTGCCGATGTAGAAGTTCATGTAGCTCGCCGGCACGATCTCGCCGTCGCGCAGCACGCGGCCGGGCGACGGCACCGTTACCACTTCCACACCAAAGGCACGCGCCTGCTCCGCCGCCTGCTGGTAGACCTGCCAGTTGGGATCATTCTCCCCGCCGGCCGGTAGCGCGAGACGCCCCTCGCCTACGAAGCGGGCGAGGTTGTCGACATGCCCGTCGGTATGATCGTTGAGCAGGCCGTCACCCAGCCACAGCACCCGGTCGAAGCCGAGATCGGCCTGCAACCGCGCCTCAATTTCGTCGCGCGACAGGTCAGGGTTGCGGTTGGGGTTCAGCAGGCACTGCTCAGTGGTCACGACAAGGCCGGTGCCATCCCCGTCGATCGCCCCGCCTTCAAGCACCCAATCGTGCCTTTTCAACGTGTGGCCACGATCCGCCGCTAGCCGCTGGCCGATATCGTCATCGCCCGGCAGGTCGTATTTCCCGCCCCAGCCGTTGAAATCGAAATCATGCGCAACGCCGTCCGCGCCGATGATCGGCGCCGTGTCGCGCAGCCAGATGTCACCGAACAGCTCAACCACCACCTCGGCGAACGGCGCAAGCCGGCGAGCTTCCGCAGCGGCCTCCTCATCCGCCGCCACCAGCAGCACCTGCTCGCCTTTGCCGTACGCATGGACGGCAGCGGCAAAGGCCACCACTTCGCTGCGGGCCTGGTCCAGATCCTCCTGCCAAAGATCCGGATGGCTCGGAAAACCGATCCAGACGGCCTTGTGCGATGCCCATTCGGGCTTAGGTGCGCGGCTCATTTTGCCTCCTGCCGGGATTTGTCTCGGATCGCCTTGAACTCGGCCGTCGGATACCAGTTCGGCCACGCGTCGCCGTCTGCGAGTTGCCGGCCCAGCTGATAGTAGATTGTCAGATCCTGCAACGCGCCGTCCCAGTTCCAGTTGGGATCAAATTCGTCCTTTGGCCCGTGATAGCGGTTGCGCACATAATCCTGCGCCGCCGCGCGCCCGGCGGCCGTTCCGCCATTAACCAGATCCTCGCCGCTGCCCGCCGACAGCATCGGCACGCCCAGCTTGGCGAAGGAGAAATGGTCGGAGCGGTAATAGCCACCGCTTTCCGGCGTCGCTTCCGGCGACACCCGGCGCCCCTGCGCCGCGAGCAACGGCTTCGCCATCTCCTCCAGTTCCGATTTGCCCGCGCCGGTGATCTCGAAATCCTTCACCGCACCCATGACGTTCAGCACATCCATGTTGACGCCGCCAACAGTCTTGCCGAGCGGAAAGACCGGGTTGGCTGCGTAATATTCGGAGCCCAACAGCCCGCTCTCCTCCGCCGTCACGGCAAGAAACGCGACCGACCGGCGGGTCGGCCCGGCCGCGCGATACGCTTCTGCCAGCGCAACCAGCGCCGCCGTGCCGGTCGCATTATCCAGCGCGCCGTTGCAGATGTCGTCACCCTCAACCGCGTCACAGCGACCAAGATGGTCCCAATGCGCCGAATAGAGCACCACCTCGTCCGGCGCCGTGGTGCCGGGCAGCACGCCAATGACGTTCTTCGACATGCTGCGCTTGATCTCGTTGGAGAAGCTGCCGGACAGCTTCAGGCCGAGCGGCACGGCGCGAAAGCCCTTCTGCTTGGCCGCCGCGGCGAGCTGATCGAAATCCTTGCCGGCTGCGGCAAACAGCTCCTTCGCCTTGGGCAACTGAATCCAGCCGACCACCTGGCTCTGGTCCATATGGTCGTTCGGCGCGGCGAGCTCATATTGCGCGCCCGTCCACGAAGACTGGACCACGGACCAGCCATAAGCGGCCGGCTCCGTCTGGTGAACGATGATGGCACCGGCTGCGCCCTGCCGCGCGGCTTCTTCGAACTTGTAGGTCCAGCGGCCATAATAGGTCATCGCGCGACCCTCGAACAAACCGGCCTGCGCGCCTGCTTCCTTGGTCTGCCAGTCCGGATCGTTGACGAGGATGACGACCGTCTTCCCCTTCACATCCAGGCCGGCATAATCGTTCCAGCCCTTTTCGGGTGCGTTGATGCCGTAACCCACGAACACCAGCTCGCTGTTGTTCAGCGCGATCTTCGGCACCACGCGATAAGTGCCCGCCACGATATCCGTCCGGTAGCTGAACGTCACCGGCGCCTTGCCGCCCGTGGCGGTAAAGGACGAGACGTTCGTTGCGGTGATCTCCACCATCGGCACATCCTGGGTCCACTGGCCCTTGTTTCCGGGCTTCAGCCCCGCTGCCGCGAACCTTTTGACCAGATAGTCGATCGTCTTCGTTTCACCCGCGGTGGTCGGCGCGCGCCCCTCATAAGCGTCGGACGACAGCTCCTTCGTGACGGACTTCAGCGTCTCGACGGAGATCTGCGGCGCCTGTTGCGCCAGGGCCGGCGTGGCGGTGATAAGAGCGGCAAGGGAGCACAGGAGAATAGAACGCATCCGCGGAACCTCATGGGAAGG
Organism: Sphingomonas sp. CCH5-D11; assembly: GCF_001557395.1. Lineage (NCBI taxonomy): Bacteria > Pseudomonadati > Pseudomonadota > Alphaproteobacteria > Sphingomonadales > Sphingomonadaceae > Sphingomonas > Sphingomonas sp. CCH5-D11. Next base: position 21,208 of record NZ_LSKH01000309.1, read on the forward strand.
ATGGCTGTCCAATACAGGCTGGCACCCTGCCCGCAACGTCTTGTGCGCTCTTGCAATCGTCGCGCCGCCCGGCAAAGTCGTTGTCGGGGGGAAACGACAAGATGAGGAAGAGAGTGATTTCGCGCGTCGCGATTGCGGCGTTGCTGGCGGCTGCGGCGCCCATGTCGGCCTATGCGCAGAATGCCGCAAGTGTAGCGAAGGCGTTCGGCGCGCGCGAAGGCATCAGCCAGATCAGCCTTTCGCCAGACGGCAACCGCGTCGCGATGATCGTGCCGGCGGGCACCCGGGGCGCGGCGCTGATGATCGCCGATCCGGCGAAGGGCGGTATGCCCGTTTCGATCATGCAGACCAGCGGCGATCCCGAACGGCTGGTGAGCTGCCAATGGGCGACAACGGAGCGGCTTGTCTGCCGCGCCGTCGTGATGACCCGCAATTCGAACCTGATCGAAGGATATACCCGGCTGTTCGCGATCGATGCGGATGGCAAGGACTTCAAGCTCATCACGGCGCGCGTGAACGAACGCTCCTTGTACTTCCATGGCAATGGCGGACGGGTTCTCGATCTGACCGGAGACGGCAAGGGCAACATCCTGGTCGCTCGCCAATATGTGCCGGAAAGCTCAATCGACCGCGTCGTTCAAAAGAATGACGAGGGCCTGGGCGTCGAGCGGGTGGACTTGAAGTCGCTTCAGCGTCGCCCGGTAGAACGGGCTAAGCGCGACGCGGTGGAATATATCAGCGATGGCCTCGGCACCGTCCGCATCATGGGCGTGCGGCCAACCGCAGGTACCGGCTATTCCGTCAGTGAGATCAGCTATTTCTACCGCAAACCGGGCTTAAAGACCTGGGAGCCGCTCTCCAAGCTCGCACTCCTCGGCGGACGCTTTCAGGGGTTCAACCCCTATGCTGTCGATCCCAAGCTCAACGTCGTCTACGGGTTCGATGATTACAACGGCCGTCAGGCGCTCTGGAAAGTGGCGCTGGATGGAACGCTGAAGCGCGATCTCGTACTCGCCAACTCGCAGGTGGACGTCGATGATCTGATCCAGATCGGCCGTCACCGCCGCGTGGTAGGGGCGAGCGTCGCCACGGATTTCCGACGTCCGGCATTCTTCGATACGGAGCTATCCGCGCTGTCCAAGGCCTTGGCGAAGGCGCTGCCCAACCAGCCGCTTGTGAGCTTCGTCGACGCCAGCACGGATGAAAGCAAGCTGCTGATGTTCGCCGGGGGCGACACTCAGCCGGGAGCCTTCTACCTCTTCGACAAGCAAAGCCGAAAGCTCGCCGAAGTGCTGCCCGTCCGGGCCGATCTGGCAGACGTGCCGCTCGCGACGATGAAGCCGGTCATGTTCCCGGCGGCCGATGGCACGAAGATCCCCGGATATCTCACCTTGCCGGTCAACAGTGACGGCAAGAACCTTCCCGCGATCGTCATGCCGCACGGCGGGCCTTCCTCGCGCGACGAATGGGGCTTCGACTGGTGGGCGCAGTTCTTCGCGGCACGCGGTTTCGCCGTGTTGCAGCCCAACTTCCGCGGCTCGGCCGGGTACGGCGCGGATTGGTTCGCGGACAACGGCTTCAAATCGTGGAAGACCGCGATCGGCGACGTGAATGACGCCGGACGCTGGCTCCTGTCCTCCGGCATCGCACGCCCGGGCAAGCTGGCGATCGTCGGCTGGTCTTATGGCGGCTATGCGGCGCTGCAATCGGGCGTCGTTGACCCGGACCTGTACAAAGCGGTGATCGCTGTCGCGCCGGTCACCGATCTCGCGGCCTGGAAGCAGGAATTCTTCGATCGGTCGAACTATCCGCAGGTTCTAAAGATGGTCGGCGAAGGTCCTCACATTCGGGAAGGCTCGCCTGCACAGAACGCGTCCGCGATCCGTGCGCCTGTTCTGATGTTCCACGGCGATCTCGATCTTAATGTTGAGGTCGAGGAAGCGCGGCTGATGGAGCGCGCGTTGCGGACTGCCGGCAAGAACGTCACCCTGCACGAATATAAGGGTGTCGCGCACTCGCTGGAGGACAGTGCGGTTCGGGCCGACATGCTGGAAAAGTCGGACTCCTTCCTGCGCAAGTCACTGGGGCTCTGACCAAAAGAAAGGGCGGCCCGAACGGACCGCCCTTTCTTGTTAACTCGCTGCGGCGGTGAAGCCCCGGCCGAAGGCGGAGCATCAGGTCAGCGGCTGTAGAACTCGACCACCAGGTTCGGTTCCATCTTCACCGGATAAGGCACTTCGTCCAGCGTGGGCACGCGGATGAAGGTCACCTTGGTGTTGCCGTCCTGAACCACATAGTCCGGCACGTCGCGCTCGGCGAGGTTCTGCGCTTCGAGCACCAGCGCCATCTCCTGCGCCTTCTTGCCCAGCGTGATCTCGTCGTTCACCGCACAACGACGCGACGCGATGTTGCACTTCACGCCGTTGACGTAGACGTGGCCGTGGCTGACGAGCTGGCGCGCGGCGAAGATCGTCGGCGCGAACTTTGCGCGATACACGATCATGTCGAGGCGACGCTCGAGCAGGCCGATCAGGTTCTGCGAGGTATCGCCCTTCATCCGGGCCGCCTCGTCATAGCAGTGGCGGAACTGCTTCTCGGTGACGTCGCCGTAATAGCCCTTCAGCTTCTGCTTGGCGCGCAGCTGGATGCCGAAGTCCGACACCTTGCCCTTGCGGCGCTGGCCGTGCTGGCCGGGGCCGTACTCACGCTTGTTGACCGGGCTCTTCGGGCGACCCCAGATGTTTTCGCCCAAACGGCGGTCGAGCTTGTGCTTGGCGCTATGGCGCTTCGACATCGTCTTTCCTTCGATTTGCTAACAACGTTGGTCCCGGTATCGCACCGGCCGCCTGATGGCGGCCAGGCCTCCTGCTTCACCGGGATGCAGGGGCGATCGCGAAGGGGCGCGCCTAGCCGAGTGACGGTTCTGAGTCAAGGAGCGGAGCTATCAAGCGCCACCCCAAGCCTTATACACCACGAACGGGACACCGCCCCCGCCATTCTCAAGGCTGGACAGCCGCGGCCCGCCCCGTCAAGGCGCCCACATGACGATCCTTCCCGGACCAGACTGCACCACCATGGCCGAAGTACGCGCCGGCGTCGACGCGCTTGATCGCGAATTGGTTGCCCTGCTGCGCCGCCGCTTCGATTATATGGATGCCGCCGCCCGCATCAAACCGGAACGCGGCCAGGTCCGGGACGAGGCACGCAAGGCGCAGGTCATCGCCAATGCTCGCGCCCATGCCGCCGCTGCGGGCCTGCCGGAACAGGCCATCGCGCAATTGTGGGATGATCTGGTCGAAGCCTCGATCGCCTATGAACTGGCCGAATATGATCGCCGCCAAACCAAGCCATGAAGCGATCGTCGTTCTGTGGGAACCGCGACGTACGCTCCCATCGAACGTTTTAGGCCAGTGACCCAGAACATGGGTTCGACGGGCTCAAGTCGAACGAGGTAAGGCGGCCCGAAACGGCGCTCTACCGCGGGCAACCCTCACTCTTGCCTGACATCTAGGGCGCGGCCGATCGGCCGCGCCCAGATCACATGTTCGGCTTACACCTTTGCCGCGTAGATCATCCGGCCCTGACCCAGACGGTCGAACACCTCCGCTAGTTCGCGCTCACCGACCGCGAAGCAGCCCTGGCTGCGGCCCAGACGGCCATGCGTGCGCAGCATGTCCTCGTTCGAATACCATGCCCCGTGGACCACGATGGCGCGCGCCAGCGCATTGTTGTTCGTGTGGTCCAGGCCGATCAGCCGCTGCGACTTGCCATGCTTGCCGACGTAATAATTGTCCGCGAGGAAGGCGCCTTCGCACGAGGCGTTCGAACCGTTAAGGTTGGAGAAGCGCTGGAGATAGCCGGTATGCCCCGGATCCGATCCGCTGCCATGCGCCACGAGCTTCGACACGCTCTTGCCGCTGATGAGATCGATGAAGTGGAAACGACGCTGCGATGACGGCGCGGAGAAATCGGCGATGACGATGCGGTCGCGCAGCTTGATGCTGTCGCCATGGCGCTCCAGCGCGGCAAGCGCCTGACGCATCAGTTCAGGGCGCACCACCCGCGGTGAAGTCGGCACGATGCGTGGCGCAGGGCGTACCGGCGCCATGTCGGACGGGGTCAGGGCACGCGGACGCGCATCGGCCGTGCGCATCGCGGCGGACACGGCATCCGGAATGATCATCGCGCCGGCCAGCGCGCCAGCAGTCTTCAGCAAGCCACGACGCGTCGGCGCCGTTTCACCCAATTTCGCCATCGATTTTGAAATCCCCGTTCCCGGTATGGCACGCTTATAGCAGGAAAAAGGTGAACAATCTCTGCTGTTTCCCGCAAACCGCCGACGAACGCGGCCAATCCACCGCGCGTATGACGCGGTTCATCGCATGGCACCAAATAGCAGGAAACGCGTTTATGATGCGACGGCCCGATGATCTCGGGCCCCCACATCGAAAGGGGTCGCACCATGCGCATGATTCGCGCGATGCTGCCGGCTGCCCTAGGATTGGCAGCCTTCACATCTATGCCGGCTTTGGCGGAAACGTCAACGCCTTCCGTAATCGGCAACGCATCGGGCGTTGCGCTCGTGGAGGCTGCGGCAAGCCTCACGCCTGGCCAATATCTCTGGGAACATGATGCAGCGGCCGGCCCGGTCAGCATCCTGATCAGCATCCCGGATCAGAAGGCTTATGTGTACCGCGGCGATATGCTGGTGGCGGTTTCCACCGTGTCGACCGGCAAGGAAGGCAAGGAAACGCCCGTTGGCATCTTCAGCATCCTGCAGAAGAAGCAGATGCACCGGTCCAATCTCTACGACGACGCCCCCATGCCCTACATGCAGCGGCTGACCTGGGACGGCATCGCCATTCACGCCGGCAAGAACCCGGGCTTCCCCGCCTCGCACGGGTGCATTCGCGTGCCTGCCAGCTTTGCCAAGAAGCTGTTCGCCGCGACGGAGATGGGCGCCACGGTAGAGGTGACCGACATGGCCTATGCCGGTGACATGATGGCGCCGCGCAGCGATGCGCAACTGACGGCGGCGGCGAATGGCGCCACCAAGGGTGACCTGAAGACTTTCCTCGCCAGCCGCTAACCGGCGGGGCTGCGAGCAGGAGCAACCACTCTGCGGATGCTTCTGCGGAAAAGGCGGGGCATCGCTGCCCCGCCTCCAGATCACTTCTTGATCAGGCCGATTTCCACCAGACGCTCGTGAAGGTAGCCGTTTGCCGTGATCGGCGTTGGATAGCGGTTCGGGTTTTCCGTCGTGATTGTCTGCTGCAGCGTCTCGATCATGAAGTCGGGCGCCGGATGCAGGAAGAAGGGCATGGAATAGCGAGAATGCCCGCGCCGCTCGGGCGGCGGATTGACCACACGATGTGTGGTCGACGGCAGGACATGGTTGGTCAGCCGTTGCAGCATGTCGCCGACATTCACCACCATCGCGCCTTCCGGCGGCTTGATCGCCAGCCAGGTACCCGAATCGCGATCGAGCAGTTCAAGGCCCGACTCCTCGGCACCAAGCAGCAGGGTGATCAGGTTGATATCCTCGTGCGCACCGGCGCGCACGCCCTCCGCATCGGCCGGAATCGGCGGGTAGTGAAGCAGGCGAAGAACCGAATTGCCGTCCTTCACCGCGGGATCGAACCAGTTCGGTGTCAGGCCAAGGTGGCGAGCGATGGCGGAAAGGAGCTTGTCGCCGGCCGTGTCAAAGGCGCGGAACAGTTCAATGAACGTGTCCTTGAACCCCTCGGGTCGCGCCGGCCAGACGTTCGCCGGCATCTCGCTTTCGTAATGATGGCCGCTCGGCAGCTCGCGCCCGACGTGCCAGAATTCCTTTAGGTCGACGTGCTTGGCGTCCTTCGCAATCTCGGTCTTGAACGGCGTGTACCCACGCGCGCCGCCTGCTCCTTCGATGAAATAGCCACGCTTTTCTTCATCGGGGAGCGCGAACAATGCCTCGGTCTGAGACCAGGCGCGCGCGATCAGCTCCTGCGGGATGCCGTGGTCGGCGACGATGGCAAAACCGAAACGGCGAAACGAGCCGCCCAGATCTGCGGCGAACCGGTCGGGATCGTGGGCCTGATCGGCCAGGCTCAGCGTCGGCACCTTCGCCAACGGGGTATCAAGCATCACTAACGCCTTCATGGAATAGCGGAATGATCGCTACATAAGCGCGCGGCGCTAACCCCGCCAGTGTGGCCGAAATTCCCCACATGCCGGCGCTTGCCGTCCATTTGTTCGGCGCATCAGCCGGAACCGGGCGCGGTGTGCATCCGTTCGAAAGCGCACGATCAGGAGGAACGATCATGGGCGGCCATCAGGTGACCAGCCACGGCGCAGACGACCACGGCTATGATGAGGACGGCTACGACGAAAGCCAGCGCGCGGAGATCCTGGAAGCAACCAGGGATGGTCCGGGCGACGGCACCATCATCACCGATCTCGATCCGGATCTCGACATCGAGGACATCGACGATGTGGAGGAAGACGAGCTTGTGATGCGCGACGACGAAGTCGCGGAACAGGACGATGACGCCGATCAGGACGAAGACGACATCGCCGAGGATGAAGTCCAGGACGAGTTCGACGACGGGACCGTCGATGATGACGAGGACCTCGATGATCCTGATGACATCGCGCTCAATTCCTAATCAGGCACAGGCGCTGCATCTCGGGGCGGCCATGGTTCTGCTATGTCCGGCCTGCTCGCCCCGGCAGCCTTCCGATGAGGTCGACATAGCGGATGCGGCGCAGGCCGCACGCGACGCGATCGGCAATCATCGCGACACCAGCTCGTCCGCGCCGCAAGCGCCGGTTCAGTCCTCGCCGGCCCGGCCGCAATCACCCGCTGAAAGCGCGGTCCGAACGGATCCGCTGCCGCCCCCCGGCCCCGCCGGTCAAGGCGCGGCACTCCCTGAGGACGAGGATCGGAAGTCTGCAGCGACAACGCTGCGTGGCTATTTCCGGTTGATCGGCGAGCGCCGGTACAAGGAAGCTTGGAATTTATGGGATCGCGACGGAGCTGCGTCGGGCATGTCGCGCGAGGCTTTTGCCCAAAGCTTCGCCAAATACCGTAGCTTCGACGCGGAGATCGGTTCACCGGGCCGGGTCGATGCGGGCGCCGGCCAGCGCTACGTTACCTTCCCCGTCACGGCTGCCGGCACCTTGCACGATGGAAGCCCGTTCACGATGGCGGGACCGGTAACGTTGCATCGTACCGGGCCGATCGACGGCGCGACTGAGCGGCAGCGCAGCTGGCGAATCCACGAATCCGGCCTTCGTCCTCGCCCCGCCCGATCAGATACCGCCGACCAGATCTCCGTCCGCTATCGATGTGAGAACGGCACCGAATTCGCGGCCCGCTTCGACAATCGCGCGAACACCGCTGTCATCTCGCTCCCGTCGATCAGTGTTCAACTTGAGGGGCAGCCGGTCGGCTCGGGCATTCACTACGCCGGCCATGGCTATGATCTTCGCGGCAAGGGCGATCGGGCCACCTTCTCCCGGCCCCGCTTTGCGCCGACCGAATGCCGCGCCTTGTCGTAAGCAGATAGCGCGCGGGCACCGGCAATCGCCGGTACACAAATCACGATGACCGCACCCGCCCGCAGCGGCGACGCGTCCGGATCAACAGGCTGTCACCAACTGCCCGCAGCGCCTACACCGGCTGGATGCCGACGATCGCCCTGCTCCTCGTCTCCAACGTCTTCATGACCATCGCTTGGTACTGGCACCTGAAAGGCGGGATGGCGAAGCCGCTGCCCAATGTCATTCTGCTGAGCTGGGGCATTGCGCTGGTCGAATATTGCTTCGCCGTGCCGGCCAATCGGCTCGGCTATGCCAGCGGCTGGACGGGAGGGCAGTTGAAGGTGGCGCAGGAGGTCATCACACTGCTGGTGTTCGGCGCCTTCGCGGTCCTTGTTCTTGGCGAACAGTTGAGCTGGCGTCACGCTGGCGCATTCGCCTGCCTGATCGGTGCCGCCGCCTTCATGTTTGCTGGCCGCAGCTAAGCCGTCACCGCCGCCAGGTTTGAATGGCCGTTCCGAGATCCGGCCGCGGACGCTCCTCCAGCGGTCGCGATGGCGTGCCGATGAAGATGAATCCGGCGATCCGCTCAGGCGCAGCACCAAACGCATCGCGAACTTGATCGTTAAAGGCGGCCCAGGTCGTCAGCCAACCGCCGGCGAATCCCATCGCATGGGCTGCATGCAGCAGGTTCATGCAGGCGGCCCCGGTCGACAGTTCCTGCTCCCACAGCGGGATCTGGCTATCCGTCCGCGGCGACGACAGCGCCACCACCAGTGCGGGTGCCTGATGGGCGAACTGTTCGATCGCCTCCAGTTCCAGCCGCTTCGCCTCCGGGCGTTCGGCGGTGTAGGCGTCGAGCAGAAGTGCCCCGAAATCGGCGCGCTGCTCCGCCTCGACGATCACGAACCGCCAGGGCGCTAGCTTCCCATGATCGGGCGTGCGGCAGGCGATGGCGCACATTTCGGCAAGTTGGGCGTGGTCCGGCCCGGGTGCCGAAAGATCGCGGGGCTTTCCTGATCGGCGTGTGGCGAGAAGTGAGAGCGGCGTCGACGTGTCATTGAACATGCCGTCACTCTAGCCGTCGCGAGCCGGTCGTCGAGCGCATTGCCGTCACCACAGGGTTGCCAAAAGAAGAGGGCGCCCGGATTTCACCGGACGCCCTCTCGTCATTCTACCGCAGCAAGGCCGTCTTTCGACCACCTGCCTGGCCAGGCGCTAAGGACGAGCCATCACGCCTCGCCGTCCCGGGGGCCGGCCGACAGCGCCGGCGCAACGGACCGTCGGCCGCCGCAGCACGTGTCGGCGCGGCGCGCTCAGGCGCTGTAGTACATGTCGAATTCGACCGGGCTCGGGGTCATTTCCCAACGGGCGACCTCGCTCCACTTCAGTTCGACATAAGCCTCGATCTGATCCTTGGTGAACACGTCACCCTTCAAGAGGAAGTCGTGATCGGCCAGCAGGCTGTCCAGCGCCTCGCGGAGCGAACCGGCGACGGTCGGCACTTCGGCGAGCTCGGCCGGGGGCAGATCGTACAGGTTCTTGTCCATCGCCTCGCCCGGATGGATCTTGTTCTGGATGCCATCGAGGCCGGCCATCAGCAGCGCGGCATAAGCGAGATATGGGTTCGCCATCGCATCCGGGAAGCGCACCTCGACGCGCTTCGACTTGGCGCCCGTGCCATACGGGATGCGGCACGATGCCGAACGGTTGCGGCTCGAATAGGCGAGCAGCACCGGCGCCTCGTAACCCGGCACCAGCCGCTTGTAGCTGTTGGTGGTCGGATTGGTGAAGGCGTTGATCGCCTTAGCGTGCTTGATGATGCCGCCGATGAAATACAGGCACATGTCGCTGAGCCCGGCATAGCCGTTGCCGGCGAACAGCGGGTTCTTGCCATCCCAGATCGAGAAGTGGGTGTGCATGCCCGAGCCGTTATCTTCCTTGATCGGCTTGGGCATGAAGGTCGCCGACTTGCCATAGGCATGCGCGACCTGATGCACGACATACTTGTAGATCTGCATGCGATCGGCGGTGGTGGTCAGCGTGCCGAAGGTGAGGCCGAGCTCGTGCTGCGCCGCGGCCACCTCATGGTGATGCTTGTCGCACGGCAGGCCCATCTCGATCATCGTCGAGACCATCTCGCCGCGGATGTCGACTGCGCTGTCGACCGGCGCGACGGGGAAATAACCGCCCTTGGCGCGCGGGCGGTGGGCGAGGTTACCGCCCTCATACTCCCGACCGGTGTTGGTCGGCAGCTCGATATCATCGATCTTGAAGTAGGACTCGGCGTAGTTCGTGTCGAACTGCACGTTGTCGAACATGAAGAATTCGGCTTCCGGGCCGACATAGACGGTGTCGCCGATGCCGGTGGAGGCGACATAAGCCTCGGCGCGCTTCGCGGTGGTGCGCGGGTCACGGGCATAGCCCTCGCCGGTCGACGGCTCGAGGATGTCGCAGAACACGATCAGCATCGGCGTGGCAGAGAACGGATCGGTGTAAACGGCGTCCAGATCCGGCTTCAGGATCATGTCGGATTCGTTGATCGCCTTCCAGCCTTCGATCGACGAGCCGTCGAACATCAGGCCGTCGGTCCACTCGTCTTCGCCCATCACGCTGGCAACCATGGTCAGGTGCTGCCACTTGCCCTTGGGATCGGTGAAGCGCAGGTCGACCCACTCGATCTCTTCGTCCTTGATGCGCTTGATGACGTCTGCGGCGGTCGTTGCCATTTCTGTTCGTTCCTTCTTCGATCTCTAACGCCCCTCCCGCTCGCGGGAGGGGTTAGGGGAGGGAATGTCGTCGGAGGA
>NZ_LSKH01000310.1:0-4389 GCF_001557395.1 Sphingomonas sp. CCH5-D11
CCGCCGCTGCCGGCGGGTGCCGACCAGCCGACGAACTATGCCGAACAGCAGGGCCATGGCGGCGAAACCCGCCAGACGACCTCGGACGCGGCACTTACCATGACCACGCAGCAGGGCATCCCGATCGCGGATGCCCAGAACAGTCTAAAGGCGGGTCTGCGGGGCCCCACGCTGCTCGAAGACTTCATCCTCCGCGAAAAGATCTTCCATTTCGATCACGAGCGCATCCCGGAGCGCGTCGTCCACGCACGCGGCTATGGCGCGCACGGCGTGTTCGAACTGACCGACAGTCTGGCCGACTACACCCGCGCCGACGTGCTGAGCACGGTCGGGCAGCAGACCGAGGTGTTCGTCCGCTTCTCAACGGTAGCGGGCAACAAGGGCTCGCGCGATCTGGCGCGCGACGTGCGCGGCTTCGCCGTCAAGATGTACACGAAGCAGGGCAACTGGGACATCGTCGGCAACAACATCCCGGTGTTCTTCATCCAGGATGCCATCAAGTTCCCCGATCTGGTCCATGCGGCCAAGCAGGAGCCCGACCGGGCGTTCCCCCAAGCGCAAACCGCACACGACAATTTCTGGGATTTCGCCAGCCTCACCCCGGAAACCTGGCACATGATCATGTGGATCATGTCCGATCGCACGATCCCCCGCTCCTTCCGCACGATGGAGGGCTTCGGCGTCCACAGCTTCCGCCTGGTGAACGCGGAAGGCAGGGCGACCTTCGTCAAGTTCCACTGGAAGCCGCGCCAGGGGCTCCAGTCGGTGCTGTGGAACGAGGCGGTCAAGATCAGCGGCGCCGATCCCGACTATCATCGCCGCGATCTTTGGGAGGCGATCGAGAGCGGTGACTTCCCGCAATGGGACCTCGGCGTCCAGCTGTTCGATCAGGAAACCGCCGACAAGCTTCCCTTCGACCATCTCGACTCGACCAAGCTCATCCCCGAGGAGGACGTGCCGGTCCGCATCGTCGGTACGCTCACGCTCAATCGCAACGTCGACAACTTCTTCGCCGAAACCGAGCAGGTCGCTTATTGCACGCAGAACATCGTGCCGGGCATCGACTTCAGTGACGACCCGCTGCTGCACGGCCGCAACTTCTCCTATCTCGATACCCAGCTGAAGCGGCTCGGCAGCCCGAACTTCACCCACCTGCCGATCAATGCCCCGCGCTGTCCGGTGATGAACTTCCAGCAGGACGGCCACATGGCGATGCGCAATCCGAAGGGGCGCGTGAACTATGAGCCGAACAGCTGGGGCGCGGAAGGCGGTCCGCGCGAGAACCCGGAGATCGGCTTCACCAGCTTCCCCGCCGAGGTTCAGGGGACCAAGCAGCGGATTCGGTCCGAAACCTTTGCCGATCATTACAGCCAGGCACGGCAGTTCTATCTCAGCCAGCAGCCGATCGAGCAGAAGCACATCGGCGACGCGCTGGTGTTCGAGCTGTCGAAGGTAGATCGTGTCGACATCCGGGCCCGGGCGGTCAGCCACCTGCGCAACATCGACGAGGATCTCGCCGCTACCGTCGCGGACGGGCTCGGCCTCGACCTGCCGGACGCCGCCAAGGCGGCCAAGCCGACGCTAGACCTGCCGACATCGTCGGCGCTCTCGATCGTCGCCAACGGCCCGGCGAATTTCGCCGGGCGAAAGATGGGCCTGCTGCTGACCGATGGGTCGAGCGCCGAGCTGTTCAATGCGCTGACCAAGGCGCTGGAAGCCGAAGGCGCGGTCTGGGAGGTGGTCGCGCCGAAGATCGGCGGGGTCACGCTCGACGACGGCACCAAGGTCGCGGCCAAGCAGAAGATCGACGGCGGACCTTCGGTCCTTTTCGATGCCGTCGCGGTGCTTCCGTCCGAGGAAGGGGCTGCGCTGCTCGCCAAGGATGCGGCCTCCAAGGACTTCGTGGCGGACGCGTTCGGCCACTGCAAGTTCATCGGCTACACCGATGCAGCCGCCACGTTGTTCGACGCTTCTCGGGTGCCGGAGCTTGACGATGGCTTCGTAGCCCTAAGCAAGAGCAAGGACGTCAAGGCGTTCGTCACGACCTGTCGTGACCTCAGGTTCTGGGCTCGGGAGATGAAGGTCGATCTCGACGCGGCGGCCTGACGACCCTGGCGGGAGCGGCAGGTGGACGTCCTGCCGCTCCACTTAACGGCAAGCCTCATATCGCACGGACGTGGGACGTGCTGCCTCGCTCGCGTTCAACGGGATCGGGTCATACCATCGGCGCGGGCCGCGGTAACGACCCAGCGGCCGGTGCGGCCCGCGGTGCGAACCGTCCAACAACGCCCGGTCTCTGCGAGGAACCGGGCGTGGATCCCTGCCGCATGCTGGACGAAATCGTAGAAATCAATCCTGTGGTGCGCGAGCACGATGATGCCGCCTGGGCGCAGGCGAGCGGCCATCTCACGCGCAACCCGGGCCATCTCTCGCGCTGAGAGGTAATACAGGATCTCGGCGATCACGATCACGTCATAGACGAGACGTGGCGGTCGACCGGGGAGCACGAGCAGCGATGCGCACGCACGAGGCCAGGCGGCAACGGCGCGTGCCGTCAGGTCGACCCCCTCCCTCGTGCCCTCGGTCGCATCGAGGCGCAACGCCATCCTCGCGATCGCGGCACTGTTGGATCCGTTGCCGCTGGCCAGCTCCAGCACCCGTCCGACCGGTCGGTGACCTATCGCGTGCAGGATCGCGGCACGCTTCACCGCCTCGTCACGGGCGGTGAAGGTGCGCCAGGGATCGTCGTCGCCGGCGAACTTGGCGGCGAACCCGGCAAGATCGATCGGGCTCGTCACTTCGAACCCGGCCGGTAGCGCTCGACCGGACGAGCAAAGGCCGCAAGCTCGTGTCTCGCGATCGTGAAGCCTGCTGGGTCATCGGAAACGGCGCCGAGCTGCGTCCGGTAGACGCGGATCAGGGACCGTTTCACCGAAACTCCCCCGGGCACAGCGATGCGCCATGCCGGTCCGGACCTGTCCGGGCGAGGCGGCCACACGCGGTAGGTCAGCCGACTGGCGCCACCCGGGCATCCGGCTACGGCCGCGGCTACGGCGCGGTGATCGGGATGGTCGTCATCGCAGGCCGGTCCGACGATGAGATCGAGATCCCGGCATCGTGCGACCTGGCGGCGCAGCGCGCGATAACAGCGCCCCGGGATCGAGGGCAACTGGCCATCGGGCAAATTGAGGAACGAGACGTCGCCAGCAACGATGCCGAGACGACGTAGCGCATGAAGGCTCTCACGCTGGCGAGCCGCGACCAGTCGCGTCCTCGGCCATTTTCGGCTGCCCCGGTGAGATGCGGCACCATCGGTCACGACCGCAACCCGGACCCGAGCTCCATGGCGGCGAAGCCGCGCAATGAGGCCTGCCGCGCCGATGACCTCGTCATCCGGGTGCGGGGCGATCACCAGCGCGACACGCACGTTTCGCAGCGCGATCTTCACAGGATGGGGTCGAGGATGTGCTCGGCGACAGCTTGGCCGACGCGAAGGCGATGCGCATCGGGCGCAGGCTGGCGCAGGTACACCATGAGATCGGCGATCTTTGCCGCCAGCGGATGCGACAGGAACAATCCCTGCAGCCCCACCGCCTCCTGCGCGATCGTGAGGGCGCGCTCGGCAGAGCCGGCGATCGATAGCCGCGCAGCGGACACCCGGGCGACGCGTTCCGCATCCGTCCCGCTGAACCAGGCGTCCGCCGTGTCGCGGATGCTCGCCGCTGCACCCTGGGCAAGCAGGAACAGGTCGGCGAGGCGCGATGCCTGGAACGGATCGGAAGCGCGCTCGTGGGTGGTCAGGTGGTCACGCACTGCATCGAGCAGGCCGGCGATGCCGCCGGCATGAACCGCGGCGAAGCGCAGCGCGCCTCCGCTGAAGAACGGCTCCCGCGCATAGCTGCCGGGCTCGCCGATACGGCCGTCTTCACCGATCACAGAGCCGGACCAGCGTACCAGATGTGTCTCCGAGCGCTGCATGCCGATCGTCTGCCACCACTCCCGATCGATGGCAGGCGGATCGGCCTCGAGGTCGAGCAGGAGCAGCTGCGGTCCGCTTTCGCTATCCGCGGTTACCAGCGCGTGAGTCAGTATCCCCGCCCCCGATGCATAGCCCTTGCCGCCGGTCAGCCGTCCGCCGGTAAGCACCAGCGGCTCACCCGGCAGGCCCGCATTCCAAATACCCAACGTCGCTCCCGCAGCGATGCGCGCCCGCAACGCAGCGACCTGGGACGACGTGCCGTATCGAAACACGATCTGCACCGCATCGACATGCCCCTCAAGCAGGCGCCCGATGGGGAGATCCCGGCGTCCCGCAGCGTAAAGAGGGCGGAGCAGGTCCAGATATGCCTTGGGCGTCGTCGGATCGCCGGCGGGATCGGTCGCCCACCC
>NZ_LSKH01000311.1:0-4999 GCF_001557395.1 Sphingomonas sp. CCH5-D11
GGTCGGCCGCCACCAGGCACGCCGATATCGCGAGTGAGTCCGGCATTCCGCTGGCTGCCCTGCTGGCGTCGCTTGCCTTTGCCCATGCGCGGACGCTGGCACTGATCGAGCAGCGTTTGTCCGGAGATTGTCAGCGAATGCGCCGGTTCGCGGATATCGTGCAACGGCTGGCGCTGATCGAGGCCGATGTGATGGCCTCCCATCTTTCGCAGGTCGATCAGGACCGCATCGCAGAGGAGCGCGGCGCGCACGCACGATCCTTCCACGAGCATATTGCCGGCGCAATCGACGGCGCCGCCGCCTTGGGGGAGCGGGTGCGTGCGCAGGCGTCCAATGCGTCCCAATCCGCAAGCGCGATGATCGGGCGTGGCGCTGAGGTGGCGGCGGCGGCGGAGCAATCGGCGCTCGCCATGCGGGATGCCGCTTCCACCGCAGGGGGTCTCATCCGTGCGATCGAGGAGGCGCGCACCGAAGTGGAGGCGGCCGCCGAGATCGCGACGCGTGCGGCAACACAGGCTGATCGTGCCGTGGGCGTGAGCGACACCTTGAGCGAACATGCGCAATCGATCGAATCGATCCTTGCGCTGATCCGCGACATCGCCGGTCAGACCAACCTGTTGGCGCTGAACGCGACCATCGAGGCCGCCCGGGCCGGTGAGGCCGGGCGGGGCTTTGCCGTCGTGGCGCAGGAGGTGAAGAGCCTGGCCAGCCAGACCGCGCGCGCGACCGACGATATCGCCGCCCAGATCACCGCGATCCAGAGCGCGACCCGAGTTACCGTCGACGCGAGTGCCGGCATTCGCACCACCATCGGCGAGGTGCAGACCTCCGCCACGCGAATCCGGCGAGCAATGGAGCTTCAGGCGCAAACGGTGACGGCAATCACCGCCGCGGTGGATCAAACCGCGCTGGCGGCCGATGCGACTGCCGGCAACATGGCGACCATCATGCAGGAAGGCCAAGCGTTTGCCCGCGACTTCGAGGTGCTTGGCCAGGAGTTCGCGGCGATCGACAACAGCCTCATCGCGCTTCGCACGGCGGCGGTGGAGTTCAGCGCCAAGGTGGCCTAGCCGGCGCTTTGCGCCCGAAGGCGGTCCGGCTGGCTCCTTCCACCACAAGATCATCGTAACGCGGCGAATTGAGCAGTTCGTCCGCGCCTCCTATGGCGAGGTCATGAAGAACATACTTCTCACCGGCGCCTCGCGCGGGATCGGCGCGGCGATACTGACCGCTTTGTCGCCAGCGGCAAGGATCGTCGGACAAGCAACGCGCGCGGAAAACGGGCTCATCGCCGCCGACCTCGATCAGCCAGGCGCTGCCGGGGACCTGTGGCATGAAGCCGTCGCGCGGCTGGGCAGCGTGGACGTGCTCATCAACAACGCCGGCGTGTTCGAAGCCAATCCGATCGAGGATGATGACGAAGCCTGGCGCGCCGCATGGGATCGCACGATGCGGATCAACCTGACCGCATCGGCCGAACTGTGCCGGCTGGCAGTGCTTGATTGGCAGCGCCGCGGCGTGCCCGGCCGGATCGTCAATGTCGCCAGTCGCGCGGCCTATCGCGGCGACAGCCCCGCGCATTGGCATTATGCTGCGTCCAAGGCGGGCGTCGTGGCCATGACCAAGACGATCGCTCGCGCTTATGCAAAGCACGGCATTCTCGCCTTCGTCATCTGCCCCGGCTTTACGATGACCGGCATGGCGGACGATTATCTTGCGAGCCGCGGCGGCGACAAGTTGCTCGCCGACATCCCGCTGGGGCGGGTCGCCATGCCGGAAGAAGTGGCGGAGATGGCGCGATGGCTGGCGCTTGACGCTCCCGCCTCCATGACCGGCGCGGTGCTCGACGTGAACGGAGCAAGCTATGTCCGCTGACAGCTGGCGCGTAACCCTGCCGTGCACGCGCGCGGAGGCGGAGGCGATTGACGCCGCTGACGACCTGGCGATCGACGCCGTGCTGATGACCACCGAAGAGGTGGAAGACGATGTCGAACGCTGGCGGCTCGATGCCTATACAGAGAACGAACCTGATGAGGCCATGCTGGCGGCGATCCGTGCGCTGGTGCCCAGCGCCGAGGGCGCGCCGGCAAAGGTGACGGCGCTCAGCCCGCAGGACTGGGTGGCCCTGTCGCAGGAAGGTCTGGAGCCGATCCGCGAAGGCCGCTTCGTGGTTCACACCAGCGCCCATCCGACGGCGGCGCCGGATGGCGGGCGGGCGCTGCTGATCGACGCGGGACGTGCGTTCGGCACCGGTCATCACGCCACGACGAGCGGGTGTCTCGCGATGCTGGATGGCCTGGCCGAGCAGGAGTTCGGCAATGTCATCGACGTGGGTACGGGAACCGGCGTGCTGGCGTTCGCCGCCGCGCATCTGTGGCCGCAGGCAAATGTGGTCGCGACGGACATCGATCCTGCCGCAATCGACGTCACGCGGGAGAATGCCGCGGCGAACGCCGTTGCGGGCGTGGAACTGATCGTCGCCGACGGGGCGCTGAGCGACGCGATCACCGCGCGCGCGCCTTATGATCTGGTGATCGCCAATATCCTTGCCGGTCCGCTCGTCTCCATGGCGCCCGAGCTGGCGGCCATCGCCGACGCAAATGCCACTATCGTGCTCGCCGGCTTGCTGGAGACGCAGCGAGAGAAGGTGGTCGATGCCTTTCTCGCCTGCGGATGCGCGCTGGCCGACATGGATCGCCGTGGCGACTGGACGATCCTTCGCCTAACGGCCGGCGCACAGCGGTTCACGCCGCAGAGCCCCCCGGATCCCAAGGGACGCGATGGCTGGGCGCTGGATATCTGAGGCCCGCTGGTGACGCTCGGCACCGACCTCAGTCGGGCCGGGCGGACTTTGTCGCGGCATAATCCTGCGTGCCGCGCGTGATCACCTCGTCGTCGCTGACGATCTCCGCAACCGCGATTTCCGGCTGTTGCTTGATCGCGTCGTACAGCGGGGCGAAGTCTGTCTCCACCGTCGCCCGCAGAAGTTCGTCGAAGCTTGGAATGACGAAGTAGTTCTGCTGGAAGTCGTCGATCCGGTAATCCGTGCGCATGACGCGCGCGAGATCGAACTTCAGTCGATGGGGCGACGGATCCTCCAGCGCGAACCGGCTTTCGGCATAGCTTGAAACAATGCCCGATCCGTAGATCCGCAAGCCTTCCGGCTCGGCGATCAAGCCGAACTCCACCGTGTACCAGTAAAGACGACCGAGATATTTCAGCGCGTCATGTTCCATCGCGCGGAGCCCGCCGCGCCCGTACGCCTCGAGATAGTCGGCGAACACCGGGTCGGCGAGCATCGGCACATGACCGAACACGTCATGGAAGACGTCCGGCTCCTGCAGATAATCAAGCTGATCGGGGCGGCGGATGAAGTTGCCGGCGACGAAGCGGCGGTTGGCCATGTGATCGAAGAAGACGTCGTCCGGCACCAGGCCGGGCACCGCCACGACCTGCCAGCCGGTTAGCGCCATCAATCGATCGGAAAGTTCGGTGAAGTCGGGGATGCCGGGCTTGGAGAGCTTCAGAACATCCAGCCCGCGAAGCCATGCATTGGAGGCGCGCCCGGGCAGCAGCTTCGCCTGGCGCGCGAAGAGCGTGTCCCAGGTGGCATGTTCCTCGGGCGTATAGTGCGCCCAGTCCTGCGGCACCGTCCAGTCCGCAGCAGCGCCGGGGGGTGGGGTGAGCGCAGGGGATGCATCAGCCATCCACCGTGCATAGCATGGCGCCGGATCTGGGCAAGATAGTTACATTCGCTACCACTCTGCCGTCATGACGGTTGCCCCGACATGACGGCCGAATGATGGTCAGGCGATCACTCCGCCGCGACGCCGGCGCGGGAGAACATGTCGCCTTCCTCGCCCGCATCCTCGTTCGCCGGGCGCGCGCCCTTCGCCTTCTGGCGCTTGTCGAAGGAGTCCCAAACGTCGTTCCACTGACCCTTGGTCGCGGCCTTGGAGTATTCGGTCGCGCGGGTCTCGAAGAAGTTCGCATGCTCCACGCCGTTGAGCAGCGGGGTGAGCCAGGGGATCGGATGCTCGTCGATCATGTAGATCGGCTTCAACCCCAGCTGCCCCAGCCGCCAGTCGGCGATGTAGCGGATATACTTCTTGATGTCCTTGGGCGTCATGCCGTTGACCGGGCCCATCTCGAACGCGAGATCGATGAACGCATCTTCCAACCGGATGGTCGTCTGGCACTGGTCGGCGATGTCATCCTTCACCGCCTTGGTCAGGCAGTTACGCTCCTTCACGAAGGCGTGGAACAGGCGGATGATGCCCTCGCAGTGCAGGCTCTCGTCGCGCACCGACCAGCTGACGATCTGCCCCATGCCCTTCATCTTGTTGAAGCGCGGGAAGTTCATCAGCATCGCGAAGCTGGCGAACAGCTGCACGCCTTCAGTGAACCCGCCGAACATGGCCAGCGTGCGGGCGATATCCTCATCGTTATCGACGCCGAACTGCTGAAGGTAATCATGCTTGTCCTTCAGCTCGGCATATTCGAGGAACGCGCCATATTCGCTTTCGGGCATGCCGATCGTGTCGAGCAGGTGGCTGTAGGCGGCGATATGCACCGTCTCCATGTTGCTGAACGCGGTCAGCATCATCTTCACTTCGGTCGGCTTGAAGACGCGGCCGTACTTCTCATGGTAGCAATCCTGCACCTCGACATCCGCCTGGGTAAAGAAGCGAAAGATCTGGGTGAGCAGGTTGCGCTCGTGATCGGTGAGCTTCTGCGCCCAATCGCGGCAATCCTCGCCGAGCGGGACTTCCTCGGGGAGCCAGTGGAGCTGCTGCTGGCGCTTCCAATATTCGAATGCCCAGGGATATTCGAACGGCTTGTACTGCTTGGAGGCTTGGAGGAGGGGCATGGATTACTCCGACAGAAGCGAAATGATGGCTGCCAGCAGGCAGAGCGAGAAGAACGCGCCGAAGATGATGCTCATCCAGGCGTGAAAACGGGCGAAGTGGCGGTCGGTCGCGGTGCGCGGCGGTGGCGT
>NZ_LSKH01000312.1:0-583 GCF_001557395.1 Sphingomonas sp. CCH5-D11
CCTCGCGCTGTTTTTCGTCGCTGGCGGGTTCATGCACGGCGACTGAAGAGTGTCCGCTTTCCACCCCGTTTCGGTCGTTCGGGGGGTGTTGAGGCGCTTCCCGAAACCGGACAGGCAGCTTTCACCGGGACGGCTCCCGAAAGCAGCCATTCCGCAAACGCGCAATAGCAGACATGCGGTGACGCTCGTCGGCGATATTGATACTCACCTTTAATGCGCCCGTTTCCGCCCGCCGAGACACTCCAGATATTTGTTGGCGACGCACTCGCCGAAGTGCGGCTCAATCCTTTTGGATTGCAGTTCAGCTTCGAAAGCGAGCGTCTCATTCATGTAGAGCACGCGATCATTCACACGGAGCCGGACGGCACAACTTGGTCGTATGATTGCCAAGCCGATGACCGTCCGCCAGTGATCCTGCACCGTCTGCTCGGTCGATATATCCGAAGTGTCGAGCGGGAGGATTTGCGGCTCACATTGCAATTCGAGAATGGATCATCGCTAGCGATCCTATCTGACCTGAACGGGTATGAGAGCGGCGTTATCGTCACAACAGAAATGGGTTACGTGATGTTCTGACGAACGT
>NZ_LSKH01000313.1:0-2863 GCF_001557395.1 Sphingomonas sp. CCH5-D11
GAGCCGTATCGTCGCGGCCGCCGGCGGCGATATCGCAAAGGCCAGCCTCTCCAGCGGGATCGTCGACAAGCTGGGTGATCGCATCTCCTTCGGCCGCCGCGTCGCCGAGATCGTCGGCGCCGAAGAGGACAAGCCGGCGGGCTCGTTCAAGCAGATCCGTTACCAGGCGTATGTGCAGGCGAACCCCGCTCCCAGCGAGGGCGAAATCGGCGTGGTCACCGTCGCCGGCGAGATCGTCGACGGCAAGGCCGGGCCAGGCACCGCCGGTGGCGACACGATCGCCAAGTTCATCCTTGATGGGCTTGCCGAGAAAAAACTGAAGGCGCTGGTCGTCCGGGTGGCTTCGCCGGGCGGATCGGTGCTGGCGTCCGAACGGATCCGCCTGGCCGTGCTCGAGGCGAAGCGCCGGGGCTTGCCGATCGTCGTCTCCATGGGCGGGGTGGCGGCGTCCGGTGGCTATTGGGTGTCGTTGCCGGGCGATGTGATCTTCGCTGATCCGGGCACGATCACCGGCTCCATCGGCGTGTTCGGCGTTCTGCCCAGCTTCGAGAACAGCCTCGCCAAGATCGGCGTCACCAGCGATGGAGTGAAGCTCACGCCGCTCGCCGGACAGCCCGACATCATCGGCGGCCTCAACGAAGAGGCGGGCGCCATGATTCAGTCGAGCATTGAGCAGGTGTATCGCCGCTTCCTGTCGGAAGTATCGCGCTCGCGCCGGCTCCCGGTGGCACGGGTGGACGAGATCGCGCAGGGTCGCGTCTGGGAAGGCGGCACCGCGCGGCAGATCGGGCTCGTGGATCGGTTCGGCACGCTGGATGATGCCGTGCAGGAAGCGGCACGGCGGGCCAAGCTCGATCCGGCCAAGGCAAAGCCCGTATATCTTGAAAAGAAGCCGAGCTGGGCGTCGCAGCTGGCGCAGCAGATCGGCAATGACGACGATGAAAGCGGCAGTGTCCCGACCGACGCGCTTGGCCGCATGGCGTGGGAACAGCGACAGGTGTTGGCGCGTGCCGCCGGTGACGTTCGGCGCATGGCAACCACCGGCGGCATTCAGGCGCGCTGCCTTGAATGCGGGCCGCTTGGTCCGATCCAGGTGACGGCTGGTGACGCGCGCTTGCTGGATCTGCTGCTGGCACGCTTCGGCCTGTGATCG
This sequence comes from Sphingomonas sp. CCH5-D11, assembly GCF_001557395.1. NCBI lineage: Bacteria > Pseudomonadati > Pseudomonadota > Alphaproteobacteria > Sphingomonadales > Sphingomonadaceae > Sphingomonas > Sphingomonas sp. CCH5-D11. The sequence continues at coordinate 1,154 of NZ_LSKH01000313.1, forward strand.
CCGCGCTGTTCATGGCGCTGCAGGCGGCAGCGCCCGGCGCCACGCCGCCGCTGGTCCAGCCCGCCTCTCCGCGCACGCTGAGCGGCCGCTTCGCCTGCGAGGCGATCGTGTATGAGGTGCAGGTGACGGCCACGCCGCTGTCCGGCACGGGCGTGGTGCTTGATCGGCTGGCGATCGGGGGCAAGCCGGTGGACGGCGGCTCTCTGGCGGAAGCGCGGCGGATGGCGGCGCGGCTCTCCGATGTGCAGTCACTCGATGTGCGCTGCCGTGTGGGCGGTGCTGGCGAACTTAGCATCTATGGCTTGCAGGGCCCGCCCGGCGCACCGTCGCGCCGCGCGCGTCTGCGCGGCACGCTGTCCACGGCCGGCATCTCGGACTTGGTGGTCGCGGTGGAGCAGCGCTGATCCGACCCGTGTCGTGCTACGGCGGCGACAAGGGAATCGGTTGACGACCACGGCGCTTTGCTGCCGATTGGGCAAACCGGTCTGACATCAGGACCAACCCAGACGGAAGGAGGCGCCTGATCATGATCGCCATCCGCCCCGCCACGCCGGGCGATGCCGCCACCATTGCGGCGATCTATGCGCCGTATGTGCTCTCCGGCACCGTCTCGTTCGAGAGCGAGGCGCCTGATACGCGGCAGATGCGTCAGCGCATGACCGCATCGGACGGCCTCTATCCTTGGCTGGTGGCCACATCGGGGGTGGGCGATGACGCGGCGGTAGTCGGCTATGCCTATGCCACCCGTTTTCGAGAGCGCGCCGCTTACCGTTACGTGGTGGAAACCTCAATTTACCTGTCCGGGTCGGTGCAGCGGCAGGGCGTGGGCCGACTGCTCTACGAAGCTCTGGTTGATACGTTGCGCGCGCAGGGCTTCACCCAGGCGATCGGCGTCATCGCGCTTCCCAACGACAATTCCATCTCGCTGCATGAAGCGGTGGGGTTTCGGCGCGCGGGTATCTATCGCGAGGTAGGATATAAGCAGGGCCGCTGGCTGGACGTCGGTTTCTGGCAATGCGCGCTGAACGAAAGCATGGTGCCGCCGGTGGAGCCGCGCCGCTTTGCCGACGTGGGCGTGGTCCGCGCCTGATTGCGGCGCCGGCACGATCCTGCAGTAGTCCCCTCAACAAGCACCCGGGCGTGGCCTGCTACTGCCGCCGCCGATAGGCCGGAAGATGCAATTGCCAGCGGATGGCAGCTGCGCGAAGCGCAAAGCCGGCGCTGGCGGCGATAACGGCGGCCGGTGCCCCCTCCATTCCCAGCAACGACAGGCCGACGAACAGCGCTGAGGCCAGCGCCGCGGCGGTGACATAGAGTTCCGGGCGCATCAGAATCGATGGCTCCCCAGCCAGCACGTCTCGGATGATGCCGCCGACACAGGCAGTCACGACACCCATCAGAAAGGCCGGCACCGGCGGTACGCCATAGCCCAGCGCCTTGGCGGCACCGTAAACGGCATAAGCGGCAAGGCCCAGCGCATCGAACCAGTCCAGCGCTGCGCCGCGCCACCAGCGTTCGGGTGTGATCCAGATCACCAGCGCGGCCGACAGGCACACGGCTGCGGCACGGCTGTCGACGATCCAGAACACCGGCGCGCCGATCAGCAGATCCCGCATCGTGCCACCGCCGACGCCCGTGATGATCGCGAAAAAAGCGAGCGTCACCATTGTTTGCCCGCGGCGCGCCGGTGTTCTGGATCGTCGACAGCCG
>NZ_LSKH01000314.1:0-12475 GCF_001557395.1 Sphingomonas sp. CCH5-D11
GGCGACGAAGGCTCGCCCAACGGGTGAGCCTGTCGTCGTCATGGCGGCCGTGACGGGGCCGCACGGCATCGCCGGCGAAGTGAAGCTGAAGCTCTTCGCCGACGATGTTGCGGCTTTCACCTCTTTCAACGGCGGCGCGCTGACGTTGCGGTCCCTGCGCGGCAACATCGCGCGGTTTGCCGAGGTTTCGGATCGCAATGCGGCCGAAGCTCTGCGCGGCACCCAGCTGGTGGTGCCGCGATCCGCTTTGCCTCCGCTGGAGGAGGGCGAATATTACCATGCAGATCTGATTGGACTGCCGGCTTCATCCGAGACGGGCACACCGCTGGGGCATATCGTCGGGGTGGAGAATTTCGGGGCGGGCGACGTGATCGAGATCGAGCGTCCCAACGGGAAACGCTTCATGGTGCCCATGAACGAGCGCGCTGTTCCCGAATGGAGCGGCGAGCGCCTGGTTGTGGCCGAGGCATTCGCCGCCGACTGATCGGATCCGGCCGGACCCCTTGGCGATCTCCGGGGCTTTCAAACTAGCGTCGGAGCGGCTGTCGCTCGTTCAACTCATTACGGATCGTCGTGGCGGCAACGCCTGCTTGACCCATGGCATGGCTGATCTGGTCCAGCCCGCGCACCACATCGCCTGCCGCATACAGGCCCGGCAGCGTCGTGCGCTGATGTTCGTCGGTGACGATGCAGCCATCGTCCGTTCCCCGGGCGCCCGCCGCCAATGCCAGGTCGGATCGGATCTGGGAGCCTAAAGCGGGATAGACGCTGTCGAACGCGAGCCGCCCGGCCGCGGTATCCAGCGCCAGCTTATCATCTTCGATCGCATAGCCTCCGCAAGGGCCGTCGATGCGGGACACGCCGGCGCGGTCGAGCGCGGCGGCGCAATCCTTGTCGAGCATATGTTCTGCGTCGGGCGCGATCAGCGTCACGTCCTTGGAATAGCCGCGCAGGAACAGAGCCTCGCGCATCCCGTGAGTGCCTGTGCCGATCACGCCGACACGCTTGTCGGTGATCTCATATCCGTCGCAGATCGGACAATAGCGCAGCAGGCCTTGTTCAAGCGCGCTGTCATGAAGCGCGTGATCCATGTCGGGACGGTTGTTCACCACGCCCGTGGCCAGCAGGACGGTTCTCGCGCGGACTTCATGATCGGCGCTGCGAACAAGAAAAACATCATCCTGCGGCTCGATCGCGGTGGCGGTTGCAGACTGGCTCCGGACGCCGAACGACGCCGCCTGGGTCCGCATTCGCGCCAGCAATTCCTTGCCGCTGATGCCATCGGGAAAGCCCGCATGATTGTGCGTGCACGGGATCAGGGAAGCGCGGCTCGATCCATTGTCGAACAGCAGGATGTCGAGGTGAAACCGGGCGAGATAGATGGCCGCCGTCAGCCCGGCGGGGCCGCCCCCGATGATGATGCAATCGTGCATGGGCAGCGGAGCGATCGAGGGCGCAGGTGGTTCCATGACCGAAACGGAACTGGCGGGCGGCAATGCCCTTGAGGGGTTCCAGAGGCCCGCCGCGCTTCCAAGGCGCTGCTGTCCGGAACGCGGCTGGGCCGAGAAGCGCGACCGGCCATAGTTGACGGGCGAAAGGCGGGCGGTAACGCTTGGTCCTGCTTTCAACGGGGGTTGATCATGATCCGTGCGCTATCTGCTGCCTTGCTGCTCGCCTCGCCGACCGTTGCTACCGCCCAGGCAGTTGACCAGGCGCCAGCAGCGCAAGCCGCCGCGCCTGATGTCACGGCGTTGGAGCCGCAGCTCACCAGCATCTTCGATGCCTGGATGAAGCAATCCCACGTTCCTGGCCTTGTCTATGGCGTGGTCAAGGATGGCAGGCTCGTCATCGTCCGTGGGCTGGGCGTGCAGGACGTCGCCACCAAGCGGCCGGTGACGGCGGACAGCCTGTTCCGCATCGCCTCCATGTCCAAGGCGTTCACCGCCATGGCAATCCTGAAGCTGCGCGATGAGGATCGGCTGTCGCTGAGCGCACCGGCCGAACGCTACGTGCCCGAAATGCGCGGCTGGAGCTATCCCAGCGCGGACAGCCGCCGCATCCGGGTGGAGGATCTGCTGCATCACACCGCCGGCTTCGTGGAAGACAATCCCTGGGGTGATCGGCAGCAGCCGCTGTCCGAACCGGCGTTCACGGCCATGCTGAAGGCCGGCGTGCCGTTCGCTCAGACCCCCGGACAGCGGATGGAATATTCCAACTTCGGCTATGCCACGCTCGGCCGCATCGTCAGCAACGTCTCAGGCCTGCGCTACCAGGATTATATCCGACGAGAGATCATGGCGCCGCTGGGCATGACCGTGACGGGATATGATGTGCTGAATGGGCCGCAGGAGCGGCGCGCGCTCGGCTATCGCTGGCAGGATGACGCCTGGGTGCGCGAGCCCGACATGGCGGATGGCGCTTTCGGGGCGATGGGCGGCGTGCAGACGACCGCCAATGATTATTGGCGCTGGGTTTCGTTCCTGCTGTCCGCCTGGCCAGCGCGTGACAGCGCCGATGCGGGGCCGGTGAAGCGTGCCACCGTTCGCGAGATTGTCGAAGGATCCAATTTCGTCAGCACGGTGGAACGGCCAAGCGCTTCGGGGCAGATGTGCCGCGTCGCCACGGCTTATGCCATGGGCTGGTCCGTGGTGAACGATTGCGAGGTGGGTCGTATCGTGACGCACAGCGGCGGCTATCCGGGCTATGGCTCCATTGTGATGATGCTGCCCGACGCCGGTGTCGGCGTCTTCGCCTTCGCCAATCGCACCTATGCCGGGCCGAGCCGACCGGCTGCACAGGCGCTCCATGCGCTTCGCCAGGCCGGGCTGGCGGACGAGCGGCCGGTGCCCGTGTCAGCGGATCTGGCGCGCGCCTATGACCTTGCCCGAACTGTGTGGAAGAGCAGCGATCCGGCCCGCGCGCCGCTGGCGAACAATGTGCTGCTCGATCGGGATCTCAAACGCCGCCGTACGGACATTGCGGACCTGAAGCGCAAGGTCGGCGCCTGCCGCACAGACGCCCCGATCACGGCCATTTCGGCGATGGAAGGGCATTTCACCTGGACCTGCGCGAGCGGCAATGTCGCTGGCCGGGTGCAGCGTGCGCCAACTCCGGCCTTGAGCCTTCAGGTTCTGAGCTTTACCGCCGCCAACCCGTGACCTTTTCTGCCACCGTTCTGACGCTCTACCCCGAGATGTTTCCCGGGCCGCTGGGCCATGCCATCGCCGGTCGTGCCCTGTCGGAGGGGCGCTGGTCGGTGGAGGCCGTCAACATTCGCGACTTCGCCACCGACCGGCACCGGACGGTGGATGATACGCCGGCCGGGGGAGGCGCGGGCATGGTGTTGCGCGTCGACGTGCTCGCCGCCGCGCTGGACGCGCAGGGGGAGGGCAGGCCGGTGCTGGCGATGACGCCGCGTGGCAAGCCATTGACCCAGGCGCGGGTTAGAGAGCTTGCGGCGGGGCCGGGCGCCGTGATCCTGTGTGGCCGGTTCGAGGGCTTTGACGAGCGGCTGTTCGATGGGCGCGACATCGAGGAGGTGTCGATCGGCGACTATGTGCTGTCCGGCGGCGAGACGGCGGCGCTGGTGCTTCTTGACGCTTGCGTCAGGCTGCTTCCCGGCGTAATGGGCGCGGCTTCAAGCGGAGTCGAGGAAAGCCACGAAAGCGGCCTTCTGGAATATCCGCATTATACCCGACCTCAGGAATGGGAAGGGCGCACGATTCCTGAAGTGCTGCGATCGGGGGATCATGCGAAAATCGCCGCCTGGCGCCAGCGCCGGGCGGAGGAAGATACACGGCTACGGCGGCCGGACCTGTGGGAGCGCCATGTCGGCGCTCGGGTCAACCGCCCTCTGGCGCGCGGCGACGAACAGGAATGAAGTCATGAACCTGATTCAGCAGCTCGAAGCCGAGCAGATTGCCAAGCTGACCGCGAACAAGAAGATTCCGGAGTTCCGCCCGGGTGACACGCTCAAGGTTGGCGTGAAGGTCGTCGAAGGCGAGCGCACCCGCGTCCAGAACTACGAAGGCGTGTGCATCGCGCGTTCGAACAAGGGCATGGGTTCGTCGTTCACCGTTCGCAAGATCTCGTTCGGTGAGGGTGTGGAGCGCGTCTTCCCGCTGTATTCGCCCAACGTCGATTCGATCGAGGTGGTGCGCAAGGGCGCCGTGCGTCGCGCGAAGCTCTATTACCTGCGCGGTCGTACCGGCAAGTCGGCACGTATCGCCGAGCGTCGCGACAACCGTCCGGCCGCTGCCGCCGCGGAGTAATCCGCCGGAGCGAGCAGATGAAAGGGCGTCGGTGGGTTCCACCGGCGCCCTTTTTCTTGCCCGCCGGTCGGGCCGCTTCCGGCGTCATCAGCATATACAAATGACGCAGGGCGTCAGGCGCGCCTGCCGTGTGCAGGTGCACCGCCTTGCAGGTCAGCGCCGCCACGCACGATTTCCACGATGCGATCGCCTAGTTGGACCGCGGCGGCCTCCGGCTGGTCGAAGCCGATGCACAGGCCATTGCGGAACATGCGAACGCCAAGGCCAGTGGAAAGGCCGGTGAGCGGCCGACCCACGTCTTCCGGCGTGGCATCGCGCTCATGCAGCGCAACGCGGCCGTAGGCGGCGGCAAGATCGGTTAGATATTCGGCGACGTGCGGGCCGTTCGAGGATCCCGCCAGCAACAGCCCGGCGAAACTTGCCGGATTGATCACCACATCCGCGCCAGCCTGTCGGGCGAGTGGCTCATTGTCGTCCGACCGGATCACCGCGCTGATCCGCACGCTTTCCGAAAGGCGGCGTGCCGTCAGCACGATCAGGATCGTCGTGTCGTCCCGGCCCGCCGACACCATCAACGTCGCCGCCTGGTCGATCCGAGCGATCTGCAAGGTCGCATCCCGCGTAGCATCGCCGTCCAGCACCACCGCCCCGCATTCCTCGGCATGTGCCAGCGCCCGTTCGTCACGATCGATCACGACGATGCTGGAGGAATCCACCTCGCGCCGGATGAGTTCGCGAAGCGCTTCGTTGCCGCTGGTGCCATAGCCGGCGATCACGACATGGCCGCTCAATTGCCGCTGAATCACCTTCATGCGCCACCTCTGCCACGTGCGTCGCAACAGGAAATCATAAGCGGTCCCCAGGAAAATCAACCACACGAACAGGCGAATGGGCGTGACGACGAAGGTGTCGAACAGCCGTGCGCTGTCGGTAACCGGAACGATATCGCCGTAGCCCACCGTCGTGACGGTGATCATGGTAAAATACAGAACGTCCGTGAAGCTGATCGCACCGTCAATATTGTCCCGCAGACCGTCGCGATCGAGCCAGTGGCCGCCCAGCGCAACGCTGATCAGCGATAGCGCCAACAGCACCCGCAGCCCCAGGCTGGCCCATTCGGGCAGGGCGCTGCGGCGCCTCAGGTGCAGATCCTTGACGTGCTTGTTCAGACGCATCGCCGCGACCTAAGCGCGCAACGCGTGCAAAGTCGAGGCCCCGGAGAGGCCGATGGTTCAGGGGCGTTGAGACGTGCCACGAGGTTTGGAGGCGGATCGGACACTCGGCGCGGGAATGGCTGGACCGATATGAAGCGGCTTGGCTTTTGCTCTTCCCGGGCGGCCGGGCTAACCCGCCGGTTCGAAGCAGTTGGGAAGAGTGAATGCGCATATGGATGGCGGCGATCGGAGCCGGGCTGACGATCTGGGCGGGCACCGCAATGGCTAAGTCGACGACGCCACCGGAGAAGCTGACGCTTCAGCGTGTTTTCGCCAGCCCCGATCTCGGCGGCGGCCAGCCGCAGGCGCTGCGCCTTTCCCCGGATGGTACGTTGCTGACGTCGGTGCGCCCGCGTGATGATGAGCGCAACCGCTTCGATCTGTGGGCGATGGACACCCGAACCGGGCAGTCCCGGATGCTGGTGGATTCGCGAAAGGTCGGCAGCGGTGCTGAGCTTTCCGAGGCGGAAAAGATGCAGCGGGAGCGCGATCGCTCGAAGACCGGCAAAACGGGCATTCTGGACTACGACTGGGCACCGGACGGCAAATCGATCCTGGTGCCGGTGGATGGCGAACTGTTCGTCGCCACGCTCGACGGCAATGTTCAACGGCTGGAGGGAAGCCGGGGCGCGCTGAACCCCGTCGTATCTCCGCGTGGCCGCTACGTCAGCTTCGTGCGCGACCAGAACCTGTGGGTCCGCCCGGCGGGCGCCGGCGCGGCACGCCAGCTGACCAGTGAAGGCAGCGGCACCGTCCATTTCGGCGAGGCCGAGTTCGTCGCCCAGGAGGAGATGCATCGGCGGACGGGTTATTGGTGGTCGCCTGACGATCGTCTGATCGCGGTCGAACGGTTCGACGAGGCGCCGGTGCGTGTCTTCACGCGCGCGTCGATCGGCGCCACCGGCACGAGCATTTACGAGCAGAAGTATCCGGCGGCGGGCACGCCCAACGTGCTGGTGGACCTGTTCATCATGAAGCCGGATGGGTCCGGCAAGGTGAAGGTGGATCTCGGCGCGGATCGCGACATCTATCTCGCGCGCGTTGATTGGTTGCCGGATGGTTCGGCGCTGCTGGTCCAGCGCCAATCGCGCGATCAGCGCACGCTCGATATGCTTCGAGTGGACCCGGCGACGGGCAAGTCTACCGTGCTGTTCAGCGAACGCGCTGGCGAGAGAAGCTGGATCAACCTGTCGGACGCCTATCGCGCGCTGAAAGACGGCAGCCTCGTCTGGCGTTCCGAGCGCGACGGGTACGGGCATCTCTACCGCTGGAAGGCGGGCGCCTGGACCCAGCTGACCAAGGGTGCATGGGTGGTCGATTCGCTGGTCTCGGTGAATGAGGCGGAAGGCCGGCTGTTCTTCACGGCAAATCGCGATGGGGTGCTCGAACGGCACCTTTACGCGCTGGACCTCTCGCGTCCGGGCGAGATCACCCGGGTGACCGAGGCAGGCTGGTCGCTGAGCGGGGCGTCAGGCGACGACACGGGAACCCGCTTTATCATCAGTCGCTCGAGCCCCACCCAGCCGAAGCAGACGTTCCTGGCTGACGCGAATGGCAAGCGGATCGCCTGGGTGAACGAGAATGCCGTGAGCGGCGATCACCCTTATGCGCCGTATCTTGCCAGTCATCGCCCGACCGAGTTCGGGACGATCAAGGCGGCCGATGGCACGCCGCTCCACTGGCAGATGATTACGCCTGTGCTGGAGAAGGGCAGGCGCTATCCGGTGTTCTTCATGCATTATGGCGGCCCCGGCAGCCAGGACGTGTGGCGCGACTGGCCGGGCAACATGCCGCTGCGCCAGTTCCTGGTGCAGCAGGGCTGGATCGTCTTCCAGATCGACAATCGCGGTTCAGACAATCGCGGCAAGGCGTTCGAGGATGCGATCTGGCATGCGATGGGGACGGTGGAGGTGGATGATCAGCTCGCTGGCGCGGCCTACCTCAAATCGCTTCCGTTCGTGGATGCGGACAAGATCGCGATCTACGGCTGGTCTTACGGCGGCTATCTCACGCTGAAGATGATGGAGGCGCATCCGGGGGTGTTCGCCGCCGGCATTTCGGGCGCGCCGGTCACCGATTGGTCATTGTACGACACGCATTACACCGAGCGGTACATGGGCGATCCGACGCGCGACGCGGCCGCCTATCGGGCTGCAAGCGCGCTTGAGACGGCCGAGCGGATCAGCGATCCACTGCTGCTGATGCACGGCATGGCCGACGACAATGTCTTTCTGGACAATGCGACTGCCTTTGCTGCCCGGATGCAGGCCGCCAACCGGCCGTTCGAAATGATGCTGTACCCCGGGAAGGCGCATGGCGCGGTGCGCGACATTCATCCGTGGACGACGATGCTCGCCTTCCTTGATCGCCACGTGACGAAAAATGACGTAAAGTAAAGCTTTGTTGGCACTTTGTTTCGCGCGGCGCTAAGGGCCGCGCGGTTACGAGTTGAAGGACTGGTTTATGGGTTACCGGGTGGTGGTTGCTGGGGCGACGGGCAATGTCGGGCGCGAGATGATCAACATCCTCGCCGAGCGCGAGTTTCCGGCCGATGAAATCGCCGTGCTCGCCTCTTCGCGCTCGGTTGGCGACCAGATCGAATATGGCGAGACCGGCCAGATGCTGACGGTCAAGAACATCGAGCATTTCGATCCGGCCGGCTGGGACTTTGCGCTGTTCGCGATCGGAAGCGAGGCGACCAAGGTCTATGCGCCGAAGTTCGCCGCGGCCGGATGCACGGTGATCGACAATTCCTCGCTGTATCGCATGGATCCGGACGTGCCGCTGATCGTGCCGGAAGTGAACCCGGGCGACATCGACGGTTATACCAAGAAGAACATCATCGCGAACCCGAACTGTTCGACGGCGCAGATGGTGGTGGCGCTGAAGCCGCTGCATGATGTCGCCAAGATCAAGCGCGTCGTGGTGGCGACTTACCAGTCGGTTTCGGGGGCCGGCAAGCAGGGCATGGACGAACTGTTCGAGCAGAGCCGGAACATCTTCGTCGGTGATCAGGCCGAAGCAAAGAAGTTCACCAAGCAGATTGCCTTCAACGTGATCCCGCACATCGACAGCTTCCTGGAGGATGGCTCCACCAAGGAAGAGTGGAAGATGGTGGTGGAAACCAAGAAGATCCTCGACCCCAAGGTGAAGGTGACCGCAACCTGCGTTCGCGTTCCGGTGTTCGTCGGCCATTCGGAAGCCATCAACATCGAATTCGAGAATGAGATCTCGGCTGAGGAGGCGCAGAAGATCCTGCGCGAGGCGCCCGGCGTGATGCTGGTCGATAAGCGCGAGGACGGCGGCTATGTCACGCCGGTGGAGTGCGTCGGCGATTATGCGACCTTCATCAGCCGCGTGCGCGAGGATTCGACGGTCGATAACGGCCTGTCGCTCTGGTGCGTGAGCGACAATTTGCGCAAAGGCGCTGCGCTGAACGCGGTGCAGATCGCCGAGCTTCTCGGGCGGCGGCACCTGAAGAAGGCGGCCTGACGCTCCTACGCGCTTAAATCAAAGTGAACGGGGGCGCCTCCATCCAGAGGCGCCCCCGTTTTCATTGTGACACAGGGTGCGGAAGAGCGCCTGCTCCCACCTATTCGCTGTGCACCACCTCGATCTTGCCCTTCGGCTTCTGCAACAGCAGCACTAGGGGGATCGCGCCGAACGATATCCAGCTCATCAAATAGAAATCGTCGAGATAGGCGATCATTGCCGCCTGCTTGTTCACCATGCCGTCGACCATGGACATAGCGGCGTCAGACAGCGAGCCGAAACCACTCAGCCGCGCCACGTCAAAGCCGGCGATGGCGTTTCGTGTGACATGCTGCGCCAAGTCTGCGTGGCTGATCTGGGTGTTGCGGGCGAGCAGCACGGTGACCATGGAGATGCCGGCCGACTGGCCGATCGAGCGGAACAGGTTCAGCAGGCTCGAGCCGTCGGTGCGGTAGCGCCCATCCAGCGTGGCAAAGGCGAGCGCGTTCAGCGGCATGAAGACCAGCCCCATGCCAAGCCCCTGAACGAAGCCCGCCGTGATCACCGGCCAGAAATCCTGCTCCAGCGAAAACTGGGACATCTGGCGCAGCGAAACGCCGAAGATCACCAGTCCCACCATGATGACGATGCGGGTATCGACCTTGCCCATCATCTGCCCCGCCAGCCACATGGTGGCCAGCACGCCCACGCCGCGGGGCGCCATCATCACGCCCGTGTCGATCACCGGATAGCCGAACAGGTTCTGCAGCATCGGCGGCAGAAGCGCCATCGGCGCCATGGTCGAGATCCCGACCACCAGCATGAAGAACAGTCCGGTGACGAGATTGCGATTGTGAAAGAGCGCACGGTCGAACAGCGGCTTCTTTGCGGTGGCGAAGTGGAAGACCGCCATCCAGGTAAACGCCACGGTGGCGAGCGCCTCGATGATCACTTCCCAACTGTCGAACCAATCCTCGCTCTGTCCGCGATCCAGCATCAGCTGAAACGCCGCGACCGCCACGCCGAGATAGACGAAGCCGGCGAAGTCGAACGACCTGACCGCCTTGGGACGGCTGGGCAGGAGGAACCACAGGATCGCGAAGGTGAGGGCGCCCACCGGCACGTTGACGTAGAAGACCCAGCGCCAATTATAGCTTTCCGTCAGCCATCCGCCGAGCACCGGACCCATGATCGGGCCGACCATTACGCCCATGCCCCAGACGCTCATCGCCTTGGCCGCCTTGTCCGGCGGATTGATGTCCAGCATCGAGGTCTGCGACAGCGGGTTGATGAAGGCCGCGAAGATCCCCTGAAACACGCGGAAGATCACCATCTCTTCCAGGCTGGTCGCGATGCCGCAGAGCATGGAGGCGACGATGAACCCGCCAACGGCAATGAGGAAGAGATTGCGGCTCCCCAGCCGGTCGGAGAGCCAGCCAGTGGCGGGCAGCGCGATCGCCGTTGCCACGATATAGCTTGTCAGCACCCAGGTGACGGTGTCGACCGTCGCGCCGAGGCTGGTCATCATGTGCGGCAGCGCCACGTTGGCGATCGTGGTGTCCAGGATCTGCATGATCATGGCGCCCATGATGCCGACGGTCAGCAAGCCGCGGTGATTGGTCTCCAGCAATGGCTTGCCGGCAGCGGGAGGGCCTGCCGCCGCTGCACCGGCTCGCGGCGCGGAAGCCGGCGCCGCCTGCGAGGCCATCTCAATGTGCTCCGGTGTCGATGCTGACGTCGGTCGAAAGGCCCGCGATCATCGCGCGCGGCGGCGTGCCGTCGATCGCGATGCGCACGGGAACGCGCTGCGTCACCTTCACCCAATTGCCATTCGCATTCTGTGCCGGAAGCACGGAAAACTCGCTGCCCGTGCCGGCGCCGATCGATTGTACCCGGCCGGTAACCTTCAGGTCGGGATAGGCGTCGAAACCCAGCTCGGCGGGCTGGCCGACGCGCATGTGATCGAGATCCGTTTCCTTGAAATTGGCCTCGACCCAGGTCTGATCGCTGACCACGAGGCTGAGGGCAGGCACCCCGGACGGAGTGATGTTTCCGACCTGCAGCCGGCTTGTCTGACTGACAACACCGTCAGCCGGTGCGCGAACGGTGGTCCGCTGAAGGTTGAGTTCTGCCTGCGCGCGCTTGGCCAAGGCCACCTGAATGGCGGCGGGCTGGCCGGAGCCTCCCCCGGAGCCGACCTGCTGCTGTGCCCGAGCGGCTGCCGCCTGACCGGTCGCGATCTTCGCCCGCGCGGCGGCGACATCCTGCGTGGCCGCGTCGAGGCTGGCGCGGGTGGTGAAGCCACGCTTCATCAATTCGTTCTGCCGCTGATACGTCGCCTCCGCCAAGGTAAGCTCGGCACGTGCGCTCGCGATGTCGGCCGCGGCGCTGCCGCTGTCAGTGGCCATGGTGGCGACCTGAACCCGCGCCGAGGCGAGATCCGCATTCGCCTGTGCCAGGGCGATCCGGTAAGGCTCCGGATCGATCCGGAACAGGATATCGCCAGCCTTGACGCGCTGGTTCTCCTTGACGTTCACCGCCACGATGCGCCCGGACACGTCAGGGCTGATTGAAATCACATCCTGCCGCACATAGGCGTTGTCGGTAGAAATGTAGCGGCCTGCGGTGAGATAGAAATAGCCGGCGACCACAGCGATCAGCAGCGGCACGCCGAACATGAGCACGGGGCGGATCAGCCCGCGACGTTTGGCGGAGGGCTCCACCACGGGCGTGCCCATGGCGACCTGCGCCTCGGCGCCCGGCTTCGGATCGGCATCAGCCATGGGCGACCTCCCGAGTTTCGCTGGCGGAAAGATTGTGGCGAATACGGTTGAGTAGCTCTGTCATCGTGTCGATCTGTGTTTCTGAAATTTCCAAAAGGGCCTGCGACATCAGCTCATCGGCAGTTTCGTGCAGTTCCTCGAGCACCGGGCCGGCTTTCTCGGTAAGGAACAATTGCCAGGCACGGCGGTCGTTGGGATCGCGCCGCCGCTCGACGAGGCCGCTTTCCTGCATGCGATCGATGAGCCGACACAAGGTGATCGGTTCCACCTCGAGCAGATCGGCGAGATTGCCCTGGTTGATCCCTTCATTCCTGCTGATGGCCAGCAGTGCCTTCCACTGGGCGCGTGTGGCGCCATGCTGCCGCGCCCGCTCATCAAAGCGCTTGCGCAGCATTCGCGCCGTGTCGCTGAGCAGGAAGCCAAACGTGTCTGTCATGTGCGCACACATAATAAGCAGGCTTATATAATGAAAGTGTTGTCGCACAGTGCCGGGTTAAATAGCCGTGCAGCAGACCTGAGCCTCAGGCGTTGGTCCTGCCGAGGAGCCGGTGAATGACGCTGATGACGGGAGGCTGCCAGTGCGGGCGTGTCCGCTATGCAGCCGAGATCGAGAGTGACGACGCCTACCTATGCCATTGCCGCATGTGTCAGCGGGCGACCGGCGGCGTCTCCATCGCATATGTGAACGTGCCGGCGGGCAAGTTGCGATGGGAGAGTGGCCCCGACTGGTATCGCT
>NZ_LSKH01000315.1:0-6476 GCF_001557395.1 Sphingomonas sp. CCH5-D11
CAAAGACGCGGCGGGTGGTGGCCTGCAGTTCCGGCGCGTGCTCCGCCGCATTGGTGAAGAACATCGCCACGTCGGCATGCCATTGTTCGCACAACAGCATCGACGCATGCTGGTTGATGACGTCCTTTTCGTCATAGCCGAACATCTGCTCCGCCGCCGGGCTGAACAGCTGGATGTGACCCTGATCGTCCAGCAGGATGGTCGCGTCCGGCACGGCGGCCAGGATGAAGCGGAGCTGGTTTTCCCGCAGGCGAACGGCCTGTTCGATCTGCAGCTCCACCGTGATGTTGCGGATCACGACGCCAAAGCCGCGGTGATTGCCTTCCGCATCGCCAATCGAGGTGATCGTCAGCTGGCCAGGAAAGCGGCTGCCGTCGCGCCGCTGGCATTCGCCGGTCTTCTCGTAGCGGCCCGCCTCGCGCGCCCGCGTCAGCCAGACCTGCGCGGCATGGGCATTGGCGCCGGGCGCGAACAGCGAAAGATCGCGGCCGATCGCCTCCCCGTCACGCCACCCCAGCACGTGCGCAGCGCCCTGATTCCAGTGAACGATATGCCCGCCCGGATCGAGCATGCAGATGGCGCAATCCGCCGCACTGTCCAGCAGCAGCTCGAGCTCCAGCGCGGCGCGAGTCAGGCGATTGGCCTCATTCTCCGCCTCGCCCCGTTGCAGGATCGCCCGGATCCCCACCAGGCCAAGCGCGACGGAGCACAACAGCAGCAGCGTCAGCGGCGCGCCCTCGCGGCTGACATCCTGCCATTCGCGCAGAAACGCGGCGTTGATGGCAAAGGACGTCAGGACGGTCAGCAGCGCCAGCCGCACCCCGCCGAGCCACCAGGCAAGCAGCCCCGCGGCGATATAGACGAGGTAGTAGAGGTTCTGCGGGAGGAACGGCTCGAGCAACAGCCGCCCCGCCGTCGCCACCAGGAGCAGCCCGACGACGCCTACCATGCGCCAGGTCATCAGCGTATCGGTAAGCAGGTTGCGCATTTCACCGACCAGCCCGGTTGGCGGAAAAGACGGCAGCCACGAACGCAGCGTTTCACGCCGGAACGATGATGACAGCGCCGAACTGCGCACCGAAGCCCGCGGCCCCGCCTTGCCAAGCAAGCTCAGCATAAGCCCTCCTCCTTCGCCGAAATGCGCACGACGAACCGTGATGCGCTTCCGACGGCCGGAGCAAAGCCCGGCAAGACCCTGTAACTGGCGCGACCTTTTTTCTGCTCTCTACCTAGCTGAACTTACATATATTTCAAGAAGTAGGTTCATATCAAAGGTATTACACGCGCTCCATTGCGAACTCCGGCGGATGCTGGCGCTCGGCGTAGGACGTTATTAAGCACTTGCGCGTTTTATATTGTTGCCTGCTGCCTTTGGAGTGAGAGCCGGATCCGCTGGCCTGCTTCATGGCTGCGATTGAGTTCTTCACCCGCGATCGCCAGAGCAGCGATGCAAAACTTGTATAAACGGGGACAGGAGCAGCACTAGCGCAGCCCGCCACGACATTATTGTTCGTGTCTTCGAACTGTTCAGTGTGATCGGCCGCATCAAGCAGCAGTCATACCAGCCCTTTGTTACTATTGGAGTTTACGGATATAGTGGCGACTTCCGCTTAACGCCCCTGTACAACATGCCATATACCTCAGCACGATATGGTAACGGCGGCTACGCGTAACACTATACGTAATTGCCGCAATGGACAGCATCGAACGATGTTGTAGCATCCAAAACGAATAGAGCTTTATTATCCATCCGGGAGCGACAATGAAGATCAGCGTCGTCATTCCCACGCATCGCCGATCAGAGCTTTTGTCGCGCGCGATCAGCAGTGTGACCGCACAGGTTCGTCCCGCAGACGAAATCATCATCGTGGATGACGCCGACGATTCGGCCAGCCGAATGGTGGTGGAGCAAGCAGCGGCAACCGGTTCGGTGCCGATCCGCTATGTCCGCAACACCAGCTCGCCGGGCGCGTGCGGGTCTCGCAATCTCGGTGCCTTTGTCAGCACCGGCGACTGGGTGGCGTTCCTCGACGATGATGACGACTGGACGCCTGACTTCCTGGAGCAGCTTGCCCGGCCGGCAAGCGCGGGCACGCCGCTCGTCCTGTCCGGCCTGGTGCGGCACGAGGCGGGCCACGCGCCCGTCGTGAGGGCCAGCCCGGAAGGGCTCACCGCCGCCACCGTGCTGGCGCACCGCAGCTCGATGACAGGCAGCAATTTCCTGATCCGGTCGGATTTGTTCTGCGCGGTGCGCGGCTTCGATCCGTACATGACCGTGTTCAACGATTGGGACTTGTTCATCCGCCTGATCAAACATGGCGCCAGCTATGCGGTGGTGCCGCTGCCGCTCGCGCACTGGCGCGAACATCCCGGGGAGCGCATTGCAACGCCGTCGCTGCGCCGGGCCGACGGCCTCTCGCGGTTCCTCGCCCGGCACGGCAGCGGTCTTCCCCATGCGATGCGGCGCGAATTGCGCACGACGATGCTCGGCATCCGCCGCGCTCATGTCGACGCCAGGTGGCGTTATCTCGAGCTCAGCGTCGCGTTGGCGCTGGCGCATGGCCCGCGCGAATCGCTTTCCCGGCTGCGCGGCAGGCGCGCCGCCCTCGCCTGAACGCGCAGCACCGGTTCGCTCAGGCGCCATGCTCCGCGGCAGGGCGCAGGCCGGTCCGGCCCATGGTGCTGCGTGCCAATATCAATAGCCGCCACAGCCCCGCCCGCCCCTCCGCCGTCGCCGCCTGTCCCAGCGTCGCGAGAAGGTAGGAGAGCGCGATGGCCACGCCGAGCAGCGATAGCGGATCCAGCGTGTCGCGCAGCGCCAGCACCGCGATCACGCACAGGCCCGCGCCCAGCAGCGTGGGCAGCAGAACGGCATAGAGATCCCGCGCGGCAACCGGCGTGCCGCGCGTCGCCATGCGGTACAGCACGGGGATCCGCAGCACCTCGGACACCGCATAAGCAGCGGCGACGCCGGTTGCTCCCCACGGCAGGCCGACGACAAAGCTCGTCACTGTCAGAACCGCCGATATCACGCCCCAGCGCACCATGGAGCGGGTGCGCCCACAACTGATGAAGAGCCAGCCCGTCGCGTTCGACACTGGTTGGATCGCGGCCGTCAGCGACAGCCAGGCGAAGATCGGGCCGGCGTCCCGCCATTGCTCGCCCAGCAGCAGCACGATCACGGTGGTGCTGCACACCGACAGGGCGACCGCGCCGGGAACGATCACCATGACCAGCGCACGAACCGCCAGCAGGTACATGCCGCGATACGCCTCCGGTCGGTCCAGCGCCCGGCTCAGCGTGGGAAGCATGATCTTGCCGAGTGGTTGGTTGATCGTCTGCAGCGGCATGAGCATCAGGCGATAGCTGCGGTCGTACAGGCCCAGCTCCCCTGCCCCCCAGCGCTTGGCGATCAGCAGATTGTCGAGGTTCCGGCAAACGAAGTTCAGGAGGTTGAAGCCGGTGATGTCCACGCCCATCGCCAGCATGGACCGCGTCGCCCGCAGGTCGAGCCGGTGCAGGGAGGGACGCCACCGTTCGTACCACCAGGCCAGGGCGCTCCCGGCCGCGACCCCGGCGAGCATGCCGAAGAACAGCGCCCAGTAAGTGCGCAGCCACCATGCGAGCGCGATGGTGGCGGCCAGCTGGGTGACGGCATTTACCGTTTCCACCGCGCTCAACGCACCAAAGCGCATGTGACGGTTGAGCAGGGCCAGATGCTGGGAGGCGATGCCGGTGGCGATAACGGTGAGGCCGCTTGCCGCCATCAGGCCAATCGCCCGATCATCCTCGTAGAACAGACCGACGAGCGGCGCGATGAGGATGAACAGGGCGGCGATGATGATCGTCGCGATGATGTTCAGCCAGAAGGTGCCGTTGATCTCCTGCGCCGAAATCGTGCGGCGCTGGATGATCGCTTGGTTCAGCCCCAGGTTCTGGAAGATCAGGATGAACCCCATCACCGGCGCGACCATCGCCATCACGCCATAGTCGGCGGGGGTGAGCAGCCGGGCGACAAAGATGCTGGACGCGAAACTGGTCACGATCCGCACTGCCTGCGATGCCCCGAGCACCGCGGCGCCACGCGCGGCGGCTCGGCCAGCCGGTGCCTCAGCCATGTCCGGGTGCCCAGGGGCGTGCGCCGGAAAGGATGATCGGTTCCCGTGCCGTCACGTCCTGCGACGCACTCCACCCATCTCGCGTGTCCGGCGCCGCGATGTCGCTGGTTACGCTGCGCCGCGCCTGGGCGTAGCAGAAGCCGTAGCAGGCCCACATCAGCGCCGCCGTCTTGATCGACAGCAGGGCATTGCTGATCGGCAGGCATAATACGACGAACAGCATGAAACCGTGCTTGCAGATGCGCCCCGCCCGATCATCGCCCAGACTCGTCAGTGTCAGCACCAGCCACAATCCGATTGCCACGAACACCGATTGGCGCACGATGAAATAGGCAAGGCCCGCATCCTCCATGCCCACGCGCTTTTCACTGACACCCAGCAGGTGAGTGATGTCCAGCCGGCCGAATGCTTCCAAGGCATAACGCAACCGCCCCGCAAATGTATCGCCGGTCTCCGTCAGCAGGCCAAGCTGCGCCGCAATGACCAGCGCAAGGATGCAAACCGGCAGATACAGCACGCTGAAGCGCTCGGGCAGGTGCCGCGCGATCGGCAGGAATGCCAGCAGGAGCAGGCAGACGCTCAGCGACAGCCGCCCGTCGCAGATGACCAGCAGCATCAGCGTGGATACGATCAGCCCGATCCGCAGGAGGTTGGACAGGCGCGACCACAGCATGGCGGTGGCTATGGCAACGACAACCGCCCAATTGCCCAGTGAGACCGGCTCCAGGAACAAGGATGATCCGCGATGGAGGCCGGACCCGGCCAGCAGCAACCGGCCCTGTGGCCGCTCCGAACTGATGAACAGGTCGCCGCCGGCCCAGAAATCCGCTTCCGAAAATCCGCGGGTGTTCATGTAGTAATTGGCGATGCGGAAGGTAGCGCCGAAATGCTCCGGGTTCGCCACTTCCCAGATGCCGGCAGCCAGCACCAGCGCCTGCACCGTGACGATCGTCACGATCAGGGTTCGGGGGCTGAGGCGGGTGCCGAGCAGGATGAAGGCCGGCACCAGCAGCACGTCGCCCAGGCTCTTGGCATCGAATTGCGACCGTATGGCTCCCGTAAGTACCGACGCTGCGACGAGCGCCAGCACCACGGCGATCCAGCGGTAGGGCGGCGCCTCTGGCTGGGCCATGCCAAGGATCAGGGCGCCTGCCACGATCGCCCCCTGCACCGATGCCACCAGCCCGGCGCTGAGCGGAAGCCCATATGCCCCCCCCAAGGCCAGCACCGGATTGAACAGCACGGTGGCGGCGAGCAGCACCGCACAGCTGATCTGGATCACGCCGCGATCATGCGCGGTCGCCTCAGCCATGGATCTCCTCCATCAGGTGCCGGGCGACCTCGCTCCAGTCGCCGATCGGCTGCGGGCGGCGCGCCGCCGCGGCCGCGAGCAGCACGGCAGGCGCGAGGCTTTCCGGCTGTTCGGGATCATAGCCGAAGCGCAAGGGGCTGCCGTCCAGGGCGAAGCGTGGGCAGACGGCGGGAAGGCCAAGTGCCCCATATTGCAGGAGCTTGAGACTGCTGTCCGCCAGATATTCCGCGGCCGGGCCGGGGCGATACGGGGCCAGGCCGACATCGGCATGTTGCAGATACGGTAGCGTCTGGGCGAACGGCATCTCGCCATATTGGCGCACATTGGCGCCGAACTGCCCCGCGGGCGTGCCGATCAGGTGAAATGTCCATTGCGGCAGCGCTTCGGCCGCTTGCCGCACCGCCTCTGCATCGAAGAGCATCGAGCCGACCGACACCACATTGTTCGCCGTGTCGTAGGGGTTGGGCGTCGGCGCCTCAATCTGCTGCCGGTCCACGCCGTGCCGCACCAGCAGCTTGCGCGCCGGGAAATGCTGGAAGTGGGGCAACATGCCCCGCGCAACCACCACCACCAGGTCCACCTGTGCCGCGTCGCGATCAAGGATGCGCTGGACACGGGGGTGCACGCCGGCCGTGTCGAGGAGATCCGCCGCCCGATAGACGATGCGCGCGTGCGGCGCCTGCGCGCGCAATCGGCGGATCAGCACGGGCGCGATACCGGATTCGACGATGATCGTATCCGCGGCCGCCGCCGCCGCGTCGAGATCGCGGCCGGGAAGATGCGACCACAAGTCGTAGAGCCAACCGGTGTGGCCGCTGATCAGCGGCAGATCCACGGCATGCCAGGGCGTCTTCCACAACAGCGCGCGAACCCCGTCGCGCTCCTCCCACCGGTTCGCCCGGTCGGCAAAGGCGCAGCGGCGGTCCTTGCGCAGGTGCGACAGCCAGCTGAAGCCCACCGACACGAAGCTTACGTCATGCCCCTGCGCCGCCATCGCCTGCGCCAGGAAGTGGATGCTGGCGCGACGACCGGTGCGATAATCGTGG
>NZ_LSKH01000032.1:0-3094 GCF_001557395.1 Sphingomonas sp. CCH5-D11
CTGCCGTTCGAGGCGCTGGAGCCGACGATCCTGGCCGCGCTCGGCTCCCCGATCGCGGATGTGTTCGCGCGGTTCGACCGCGAGCCGATCGCGGCGGCGTCGATCGCGCAGGTCCATGCCGCCACCCTGCGCAACGGCACCGAGGTTGTGGTCAAGGTACGCCGGCCGGGGATCGCGGAACGCGTCGATGCCGACCTGCGGCTCATCCGCCGCATCGCGCGGCTCGCCGCGAGACACTCACCGGAGATCCGTCGCCTCAAGCCTGACGAACTGCTCCGGTTCTTCGCTGAGAGCCTGTCGCAGGAAATGGACCTCAGCGCCGAAGCGGCAGCCTGCGAGAGCATCGGCGCGTTCCTGCAGCCGCTCGGCGTTCGCACGCCCGGCT
This sequence comes from Sphingomonas sp. CCH5-D11, assembly GCF_001557395.1. NCBI lineage: Bacteria > Pseudomonadati > Pseudomonadota > Alphaproteobacteria > Sphingomonadales > Sphingomonadaceae > Sphingomonas > Sphingomonas sp. CCH5-D11. The sequence continues at coordinate 386 of NZ_LSKH01000032.1, forward strand.
TCTACTGGGATCAGGTTGGCCGCCGGATCAACGTGCAGGAACGGCTCGACGGCGTGCCGGTCCGCGCGATCCTCGACCGAGCGGGTGAGGACGGGGCGGGTCAGGGCGCTGCTGACGTCGCCGGCAGATATGCCGATGCGGTGCTGCGGATGATCATTTTCAACGGTCGGTTCCACGCGGACCCCCATCCCGGCAACGTCTTTGTTCTGGCCGATGGGGCGTTGGCGTTCATCGACTTCGGGGCGGTCGGCGTGCTCAGTCCCGCCCGGCGGAACGAGGTTGTCACGCTCGTCCTCGCGATCGCGGGTGAAGACACACGATCGGTGACGGACGTACTGCTGCAATGGTCGGGCGAGACCGACGTCGATCGCCAGGCGCTGAACCGCGACCTCGACGCGCTGATCGGCCAGTTCCGCGGGGCGGTACTCCAGCAGATCGAGCTCGCCGACATCTTCGGCCGCGTCTTTGCGCTGCTTCGAACCTATCGTCTGGCGCTGCCGCCCGACCTCGCCCTGCTGCTGCGCACCCTGCTGATCGCCGAAGGGTTCGTGCGACGGCTCGATCCCGGCTTTGACATCGCCGCGCGCGCCGCACCGATCGCGCGCGAACTGCTGCGGGAGCGAATCGGCCCGGCCGGCCTCAAGCGGGGCGGACGGCGGCTGGCGACGAGCCTCGGCCGCCTGGCCGCGGCATCGCCCGAACTGGTGGCGCTTGCCGAGCGGGTCGCGCGGTCGGGCGCGCTCCCGATCGAGTTGCAGAAAGGTGCGGTCTCCTCACCCCCGGCATTGCCCCGGCGCGCCGACCCAAACGTCCTGTCTGCCGGCCTGCTGGTCGCCGGCGCGATCCTCCAGCACGACCATGATGTTGTTGGAGCAATCCTGATGGCTTCTGCGGTACTCCCTGCAGGCTGGGCCTGGTACTCGAGCAGGCAGAGACGCTGACTTTTGCTGCCGGGCTTTGCGCGTATTTGGTTTCCGCCCTTCATCTACCGCACGCTTGTCCCGTCGATCAGTTTTTTCTCGGGGAGTGGAACAGGCCAACCAAAATGACGGTTCCAATAAGTAAACCCACCAGTGTAGAAACAGCTGCCTGGTTCGATTGAACTTGGAGCTTTGCTTGTCCAAGCAGCCGGATGAGAAACTGCATGTACCGCCCGAAGAGTGGTCGGACTTCGCCGCCGCATTGAGCGACCTGATGCCCAGGCTGACGAGCTATGCGCGATCGCTGGCTAAGAACCCCGATACTGCGCAGGACCTTGTTCAGGAAACCGTGCTGAAAGCCTGGCGCAGCCGGGCGTCCTTTGAGGCCGGTACGAATTTGAACGCGTGGACCTTCCGTATCCTCCGTAACTCCTTTCTGTCGCAGGTTCGTCGTCGAGGCGCGGGACAGGCGAGCGACACTGCGGAACTCATCGATGTTCCGGTGGCGTCAAACCAAGAATCGGTGGTGATGTTGAGCGATGTTCACCGCCTGTGGCCGCGCCTAACGCGCGAGCAGCAGCGGTGCATCCAACTCGTCGGAATCGAGGGTTTGAGCTATGAGGAACAGCCGCGATCGAGCAGGTTCCTGGAGGCACAATCAAGAGCCGCGTAGTGAGAGGTCGGCAGCTTCTGCGCGCGCTACTAGATGACGCGAACAGCGGTAAGCGTTACAAATCGGTATCTCAAAACCTGTCGACCGATCCAACCTGTCAAACCGAGCCAACAATAATTGACGAAATGCACAAGAGACAAGTTGAGCTGCTGCGAAGCTGGCGGACTAAGCGTGCGGCTGATCGCTGTTCGATAGGCTGAATCGGTCGGGATCTCTTTATTCTGTTCTAATTTCATCCTGTTCCGATTTCTCCATTCTCAGGCTCATCACCAGATAGACCATCAGCGACTTGTCGTCCGCCCCCACCTCCAGCATTGCGGGGACGTCGGCGCACCATCAAGAAAGTGCCGTTGCAGGCTTTCCGCCAACGCGGCGAAGCGAGGCTGCATCAGTCGGCCGTTACTTCTGCGCTAATGGCTTCCTGTTCCGGTGCCGGGAGGTGACGATACAGCGTAGGAACCGAGACACCGATCGTCGGTGCGATCTCGCGAATGGTCATCCCGGAAGCGAGGAGCTTTCGCGCTGCCTCCAGCCGTTTGGGCGTCATGACGGTTTTTCGGCCGCCTACCCTGCCCTCGCGCCGTGCCACGATCAGCGCCGCGGTGGTCCGCTCACGGTTCAAGTCGCGCTCCATCTCTGCCATCGCAGCCAAGATGTGAAAGACGAGCTTGCCGGCTGTTCCTGCGGTGTCGATCCCGTCAGTGATCGAGCGAAGGCCGATACCGCGTCCGGCCAGTTCGGCAGCCAAGTCGACAAGCCCCTTCATCGTCCGGCCGAGGCGATCGAGCTTCCAGATCACCAGCACATCGCCGGCGCGAGCGTGTGACAGGGCCTCCGCCAAGCCAGCGCGGTTTGCCTTGGCGCCGCTCGCCTTGTCGGAGAAGGTCCGCTCGCAACCGGTATCGCGCAACGCATCGAGCTGGGGCGTCAAATCCTGTTCGGGCGTCGATACCCGTGCATAGCCGATCAGCATGAGGTTGTCTCAAAACTCATCTTCCGCGCCTACCACGACCGAAGGCAATCGAGAAAGTGTTTTGATAAGGTGCCGGACCTTGCTACACTGTGGCTTTCAGCGGTAAATGTCACGAATGTCAGCACTAGGTGACGCCGATGACG
>NZ_LSKH01000316.1:0-3232 GCF_001557395.1 Sphingomonas sp. CCH5-D11
AACGGGGAGGGTGGATCGCCAGATACGGACGGGGAGAGTGGAGCGCCAGAGACGGACGGAGAGGGCGGGTCGCCAGAGACGGTCGGAGAGAGGGGTGCGCGGGTTGAACGGGACGCGCTGTCGAAGGGAAGGGTAGTTTCCCCGCCCTCCGCTTCGCTCTACACTCCCGCTCATGAACTCCCCCATCCGCACCGGCGGCCGCATTCTGGTCGATCAACTCGTCGCACAAGGTTGCGACCGGATCTTCACCGTGCCCGGCGAAAGCTTCCTCGCCGTGCTCGACGCGCTGGTGGATACGCCGGAGATCGATGTCGTCACCTGCCGGCAGGAAGGCGGCGTTACCTTCATGGCCTGTGCCGATGGCGCCTTGACGCACCGGCCGGGCGTCGCGTTCGTCACGCGCGGGCCGGGGGCGACCAACGCCGCAATCGGCGTGCACGTGGCGATGCAGGATTCGCAGCCGATGATCCTCTTCATCGGCGATGTGGATCGCGGAACGCGCGACCGGGAAGCGTTTCAGGAAATCGACTTCGCTGCGATGTTCGGGCCGGTCGCCAAATGGGCGGCGCGGATCGATGATGCGCGGCGCATCCCAGAATATGTCGCCCGCGCTTATGCGACGGCGATGAACGGACGGCCCGGCCCGGTGGTGCTGGCGCTGCCGGAGGACATGCTGCTGGACGAGATCGAGGCGATCGATCGCCCGCGCGTCGAGCGGGTGGGGCAAGCGCCCGATCCTGACGCAATGGAGCAACTGGCGGACCTGCTGGCGACGGCGGAACGGCCGGTCGCGATTATCGGCGGCGCGGGCTGGGATGCCACTGCCGGTCAGAATGTCGCGGCATGGGGCGACCGCGCGGGAGTGCCGTTGATCGCGGCATTCCGCCGGCAGGATGCCGTGCCCAACGATTGCCCCGCTTATGCCGGCAACCTGGGCTATGGCCCCAATCCGGCGCTGGTCGACCGGGTCAAGGCGGCCGACCTGCTGCTGGTGATCGGTGCCCGGCTGGGTGAGGCGACGACCGACGGCTATACGCTGATCACGCCCGAGCATCCGGGGCAGCGGCTGGTTCACGTCCACCCCGACCCCGCCGAGCTTGGGATGACCTATCGCACCGATCTTGCGATCTGCGCCTCCATGACGGAGTTCGGCGAGGCGCTGACGCTGGTGGATGGCCCGAGCCGCTCCCACGATCTGGAAGCGCATGACGATTATTGCGCCTGGTCGACAGCCAGCGAGCGCGAGGGCGTTGCGCTGGACCTTGGGCCATGCGTGATGACGATGCGCGCGGCGTTGCCGGCGGACACGATCATCTGCAACGGCGCGGGCAACTTTTCCGGCTGGTGGCACCGCTTCTGGCGCTACGCCGGACCGGGCACCCAGCTGGCGCCGACCGCGGGGGCGATGGGCTATGGCGTGCCGGCCGCGGTCGCCGCGTCACTGCGCCGTCCGGAGCGGATGGTGGTTGCGGTGGCGGGCGACGGCGATTTCCTGATGAACGGTCAGGAACTGGCCACCGCCATCCAGCATCATTGCGACATGCTGGTCATCGTGGTCGACAACGGCACCTATGGCACGATCCGGATGCACCAGGAGCGGGAGTTTCCCGCACGGCAATCCGCCACGCGCCTGATCAACCCCGATTTCGCACTGCTGGCCCGCGCCTATGGCGCCTGGTCGGAGACGGTGGAGCGAACGGATGATTTCGCTTCCGCGCTGGCGCGCGCCATGGAGGAGAAGGGGGTTCGCCTCCTTCACCTGAAGACGGACGTGGAGCAGATCACCGCCGGCACCACGCTGAGCGCGATACGGGCAAGCAGCAGGCGTCCGGCGTAGCGGGCGGCGCTTGGCGCCTGATCCCCGTGCGCTTTCCCGCGAGGGCTGGAGCCCTAACCGGAACGATATAGTCGCTGCCGGTGCGCCTGGCCCTTTCGTCCTCCACCTGGGCCCCGCTTACGCCGGGGAGGTGCTTTCGGACCGGGAGCCTGGCGCATCCCCTAGTCGGACGAAGAGGGGCGCCGTGCGGCGTGGAAGGGCAATCGGGTCAGAGCGAGGCGGCGCCATCAGGCACCGCTCAGTCTTTCCCCTTCAGCTTGTCCTTGAGCGCAGCAAGAGCGCCGAACGGGCCGGCCTCCCCTTCGCTCAGCACGCCGGCTTCCTTCAGCGCGGCTTCCGCATTGGGGCCGCGGGGGAAGGGATCGAGCGACAGCGCCAGCGTTTCGGCTGCGACCTCGCCCAGGTCGATCGCGGCGCCTTCGAGCGGCAGAATGTCGATATCGGTGTCGTCGAGTTCGACCTCCTCGCCCTCGCCGAGATCATCGACGAAGCGGAGACGGGCCTGCTCATCCACCTTCGCGGGGAGCGGCTCGCCGGTGATCGAGCAGGCCTGGGTCGCCGTGGCCGCGACTTGGCCGGTGACGGCGATGCCGGATGCCTCCCGGCGCAGGACGAACGTGCCGGTCAGCCGCTCGATCGCGACCAGGCCGAAGCGCTGGGCAAGGGCGGCGCGCTCCGCCTCGTTCGCCTCGATCGTCTCGCTGCGATCGCCTTCACCGATCGTGTCGATGCGCACGGGGCGCGAAAACTCGGGCGTCATGCCAGCCGTCCTTCCCGCAATGCTGACAAGGGCACATCGCGCAGCCCGGCGTGAAGACGCTGCAACTGTTCGCTGACATAGGTTGAAGCCGCAGGGGCGGGCGCATCGCCGCGCCACAGGTTGCGGATCAGCGGCTCGCTCAGATCGCCGGTGGCCATGGCCGCGCGATAGGCGCCCAACCGGCCGCCAAGCATTCCCATCATCCGCCCGACATGCTTGCCGACGACGATGTCGCCGAAGCCGATCTGGCGCACCTGGGCATCCATGTCGTCGACGAACCGCTCGGTCACGTCCGTCGAGAGCGCCGCGGCCGCCATGTCGCCCGGCGGCTCGGCCTCTATGCGCAGCATGACCATGGCGAGCACCGCCGCCACCATGTCGAACCGCCCGTCCAATGTGTCGGGCGCGCCACCTTCGAGATACCAGTGCGGCTCGCGCGCCTTTGCGACCACCGCGGCATAGAGCGGGGCCGCCGCATCGCGATCGCGCCGGCGGAATCGGTCAAGAAGTCCCAAGATCGTGTTTGCCTGTCGTGCTTGTGTCGAATGTCTGCCCCGCATATTGAGGGGATTGGCCGGCGGCGCAACGGCGCGCCGCATGCGCCCATGCCTTTTGCCCCCACGCTGTTTGCGGAG
>NZ_LSKH01000317.1:0-6535 GCF_001557395.1 Sphingomonas sp. CCH5-D11
CTTTGACCCCGCCGTTCTGAGCTATCGCTCCCTGCTGGAACTCTTCTTTCAGATCCACGACCCGACGACCTACGAACAACAGGGCAGCGACATCGGCCCAAGCTACCGCTCCGCCATCTTCTATACCGACAAGCGTCAGATGGAGGTTGCCTTGGCAACGATCGAGGATATCGAGGCATCGGGTCGATGGCCCGGGCCGGTCTTATCCGAGATCAATCCCGAGGAGCCATTCTGGGAGGCAGAGCCGGAGCACCAGAAGTACCTAGTGCGACATCCGAGGGGGTATAGCTGCCACTTCGCGCGTCCCACGTGGCGCCTCGACCGATCGCGCTGATGATGCGGCCAAGCCACGACCTGCTGGCACATCACAGCGCCATTGAACGCGCCAGCTGGCAAGTCGATGTTTGTTGAAGGAGGCTGCGACGGTGGGATCACCTATGACACCCGTCCCTGAGTTCGTCGTTGCCGGCATGTGGGGGCTAGTGTCTGGCAGCGGCTTGCTCTTGGGCGCTATCGTTGCAGATGCATTATCTGGCAAACTCAGTCATCGGATGGTTTCCGCCATCATGGGGTTCGGGGGCGGTGTCTTGTTTGCCGTTATCGCCACGGAGCTCGTCGTTCGACCACATGCGGGCGGGGCGGCTACATGGCCGACCATCGCTTTGCCAGTAGGTGCGGGGATTTTCAGCGGCATAAACTGGTACCTCGCTAGGCGCGGGGCGAGGGACCGAAAGCGTTGTGGCGAGTGCGTCGAGCAACCCAACGAAGCGGAGCATCATGGCAGTGGAGCTGCGATCGCCGTGGGCAGCGTGCTCGACGGCATCCCTGAGGCCCTGGTAATCGGGATGTCGGTCGCCGGCGGCGGCGCGATCAGCCTGGCCGTAATCGTAGGCTTTTTTCTGGCGAACGTGCCTCAGGGACTCTCGAGCACCTCAGGCATGAAGCTGGCCGGCCGGTCTCGCACATACATCTACACGATATGGATCGGGATACCGCTTATAATCGCGATCGCGGCAGGTGTTGGAAACTTCCTGCTCGGATCAGCATCGGCGCAGGAGCCTGCCATCCTCCTATTCGCCGCTGGTGCCGTACTGGCCATGCTCGCCGAAGCCATGATCCCGGAAGCCTTCGAGAATGCGCCTCCGTTCATCGGGCTTATCACGGTCCTTGGCTTTCTGGCCGCCTACCTAATCGCGTAGCATTGAGCACGCGCTTCAAGACCACTGGTGCGGCCGTTACTCGCGGTCCTGCCCCCGCTCATGAAGCTCAGCGTCGATAGGACAATTGGTACAGCCTTCGTAGCAACACAGGCGGCAGATGCGATAGGAGTGCTCGAGGTTCTCCAAACGGCCACGAAGGACGCGCTCGGCAATGTCGGCCAGGATCCTCATTTCGTCTTTGTTGAGGATCGACAAGCCCTCTTCGATGACCTTATCTCTTGCGGCTAGGATCGCAGCACTCGCCTTCTGACCGGCCGATGTCAGGTGCAGGGAGCGGACGCGGCCGTCAGTCGCGGTTGCCCGGCTCTCGATCAGTCCTTCGGCAGTGAGCCGATCGGCAAGGCGGACCGTCCCTGCGTGCGACAAGCCCACGCCGACCGCCAGCATTCTCACCGAAAGCCCAGGCTGGTGCGCGAGCAGCGCTAGCGCTGACGCGGCAGGTCCTTCTTCCGGCGCCCGCGATGAACTAGCGCGAACGATGTCGTCGCTGATCATAAGTGCGAACGCCCCGAAAACGTTACGGTCTCGAGGTTCATCCATCCGTGCGGGTATATGTGCGCGACGCATATACAGCAAGCTTCGGTGCGTATTGATCTGGCAGGTTAGAACAACCGGAAGTCCTGCAAAGTCAGAGGCTTACCGAGGCACATCCGATTTTCATCAGTCGTAGTTTGCGACGAGCTGCGATACCACTCGATACGCTGCGGCTATGGCGGCTTGAGAGAACCCCGGCGTCTCTCCCCCTTGGGTTCATCAAGGACGCGGCGCTGGGGCAAAAGGTTCAACCCGCAGTACTGGGATCACGATCGATCCGCGTGTCTAACGTCAACCGCACCATCGCGCCCAACGATGATCGTATCGATCTCAGAGAGGAAAAGGCCGTGCGCGGCAACACCCGGAATGGCTGCGATCGCGAGTGCGGTCTGTTGCGGGTCTGTGATGACCCCGAAGGCCACATCCAGGATGTGATTGCCCTGATCTGTCAAAAGCGGATCGTCATTCTGCAATCGGAGGGACACCGGAACTCCAAGGTCGGCGAGGCGCGCTCCGACGAATTCAGCGGCAAACGGGAAAACTTCGACGGGTAGCGGAAAGCGGCCGAGCCGCCTTACGACCTTGCTTGAATCGACCACGGCGATGACGCGAGCGGATGCCGCAGCAATAACCTTTTCCCTCAGCAAAGCGCCCCCGCCGCCCTTGATTGCCTGGAGGTTTTGATCGATCTCGTCGGCGCCGTCGATCGTGAGGTCCACTGAACTGAGACCCCCGAAGGCAACCAGCGGTACGGCCAATTCGCGGGCCAGAGCCTCGGTCATGCGCGAGGTTGGGACAGCCGTGATGCGGAGCCCGGCAGCAACTCGCTTTCCAAGATACTTCAGAACGTAGTTCGCCGTGCTGCCGGTCCCTAATCCGACAAGCATGCCGTCCTGGATTTCATCGACTGCCCTTTTGGCTGCGAGAGCCTTTTCTGCTTCAAGGTCAGACACCGTTTAAATCCTCCTTCCCTTCCTCGCGCAGTTCCGTCGCGCGCTGCATGCTCTACGCGACGGTGCCGAGCAGGCGCCGGAAACGGCCAGTCAATCCCGGTCGCCTCTCCGTTTTGACCTGCTCGGAACCCACGCCTAGGTCTATGCGTCACGCATATATATCGTCGACTTGAGCGACAATTTTCCTACGAGCGGTAGCGAGAGATACTCGTTCCCGGCGGCGATTTCTCATCAACGAAAGGGAATGCGCATGACTGTCAGGGTCGCGATCAACGGTTTCGGGCGCATCGGCAGACTGACGTTGCGCTCGGTGGTCGAACTTCGCCGTCAGAATATCCAAGTCGTGGCTATCAACGATCTCGCACCGGTCGGCACCCTGGCTCACCTCCTCAAATACGACTCCGTCCACGGTCCCTTTCCGGGTGAAATCGACGTCGGCGCCGACTGGATCGATGTCGGCTACGGGAGAATCACAGTCACCATGCAGCGCGACCCGGCGGACTTGCCTCATCAGAAGTGCGGCGTCGATATCGCGATGGAGTGCTCAGGCTTCTTCACTTCGAAAGACAAGGCCAGCGCGCATCTCCGCGCCGGTGCGAAACGTGTTCTCGTCTCCGCACCCAGCGAAGGAGCCGACAAGACGATCGTCTTCAAGGTCAATCATGCGACATTGACGCCCGAGGATGTAATCGTTTCGAACGGGTCCTGCACGACCAACGTGCTCGCACCCGTGGCAAAAGTGTTGAACGATTTATTCGGCATCGAGCGCGGCTACATGACGACGGTCCACGCCTACACCGGCGACCAACCGACGTTGGATGCCGTGCACACGGATCCTTATCGAGGACGCGCAGCCGCTCTATCGATGATTCCGACATCGACGGGCGCGGCGAATGCAATCGGCCGCGTGTTGCCGGAGTTGAAGGGCAAGCTGCACGGATCCTCAATCCGTGTCCCCACACCCAATGTTTCGGTCATCGATCTAGCCGTGTCCGCCATGCGTGACGTCACCATCGAGGAGGTGAACGGAGCCATTCGGGTTGCTGCCGATGGACCAATGCAGGGCGTGCTCGCGGTCACAACCGAACCGTTGGTGTCGATCGATCTGAGCCATCGGACCGAGTCGTCGATCGTCGCACTGCCCCAGACCGACGTTGTCGATCGAAGACTGGTCCGCGTTCTAGCCTGGTATGACAACGAGTGGAGCTTTGCGACACGCATGGCGGATACCGCGCTCGAGATGGCCAAATTCGGCAACTGACCGCAGGCGCCGACCCCCAAAGCGAGCGTTCGCGCGAACTAAGGCGCCGTTTGCGCCACCCTACTCTCGCGTCCTTCAAGCACCATCCTGAGTGAAGTGGTCCACACAGGCAGCGCGATCAAATTTCGATCGAACTCGACAGAGGACTTAACAAGGTGTATGCGTGGCGCATATATCACGCAAGGTGATGACGATGCTGGACGAGCCCTCAGATCGACTGATCAACGTCTTTGGCGCGCTCGCTCAGGCCGTTTCCGATCGGGTGCGGATTGCCATAGCTGAGGCCTTTACCGCGGGTGGGGAAACCGCTGCTGCGCTGATTGCGATCGGTCACGATCCGGGGATGTCGATCGATCAGATCAGCCGGATCCTTCGCCTCTCACATGCCGGGACGGTTCGCGTTGTTGAGCGGCTGGATGATCAGGGCTTTGTAGGAAAGTCGCAGTCTCAGTCTGACCGCCGCGTCGCACGTATAACGCTGACGCGGCGGGGGCATGCCGAACGAACCAAACTCCTCAGCCTGAGAAATGCCGCGGTTTCCGGCCTTTTGGTCCGGGTCTCTGCCAACGACCGCATAGTTTTGGAACGGATCGCCGACACCATTCTGACTTCGTTGCTGGATGATCCGCAGAGCGCGCTGGCGACGTGCCGCTTCTGCGATCAGGCACGGTGTCTTGGCTGCCCGATGGGCACACGGCGCCACTGAAATCTTCCGTTTATCCACAACCGACATAATCTTCATCGAGGAGTTCCGATGCCGTTTCTGAACCGCTATCGCTTTCATGTTGCCGAGGAAAACAGAAGGGATCTGGCACTGCTGAGGTGGGCGCTCGTCCTGGTCTTCCTATGGTTCGGCGGCATGAAGTTCACTATGTACGAGGCCGAAGGGATCGCCCCGTTCATCGGGAACAGCCCGCTGATGAGTTGGCTCGGCATGTTCGGAACGCAGGGGCAGAGCTACTTCGTCGGGATCATCGAACTCTCGACGGCTGCGGCGCTGACCGTCGGCGCGTTTCGGCCTATCTTCTCAGCGCTCGGCGCCCTGATGTCGGTGTCAACCTACCTGATCACGCTAACTTTCTTCGTGACTACGCCGGGCGTCTCGGAGGCAAGCGCAGGAGGCTTCCCTGCGATATCGGCCGCGCCGGGACAGTTCCTGCTCAAGGACGCCGTTCTCCTCGCGGCGTCGCTCGTGTTGCTTTTCAACTCGGTCGAACGGCGACCAGTACAGTCGGCCTAACCCTGAGCATGCTGGTACAAGCTTGCGAGGGAGGGTGACAAATCGCCGGTGATCGAAGGCTCCCGTCTCCTTCGAAGTCTAAGTGGCGCCTGGCAACTCGATCGGGAGATCAGGGGTGCCGGCGCGCAGTTCCTCGGTAAGGCCGTCTTCGAGCCTCAACCTGATGGCACTTCCAATTACCGAGAATGCGGGACGCTTCTATTGCGAGACGGGCGAGAGCTATCCTCCCACCGGAGCTACACCTATCGTCCCTCCGAAAGGGGGTTCACGGTCGCGTTCGCGGACGGGCCGACCCTGGGCAATATCTTTGTGCGGCTTCTTTTCGACGCCGTGGACGATCAACAGCTCGTAGCTGACGACGTCCACCGCTGCGGTGCCGACACTTACGAGGTTCGCTACATTCTCGGGCGGCCGGGTGCATTCGAGACCATCATCGACGTGGTGGGCCCGGCCAAAGCCTATCGCCTGATCAGCAGTTACGTTCGCTAATGGTCGATGCGCCCGCCGCGTGTCAGCCTACGGCGTCCGATTAAGCCAATCAGAATGGTGGCAGTCATGGTTAGGACGGCTGCGAAGCCACCTGGTGACAGCGCGGGCACTGCTGACAGGATAAGACCATCATTCCCGCCGGGGATGAGAGAGATCCCAACCCCCATAAGGAAGCCGCCGAAGAGGGTTCGAAGAAGGTCACGGGCAGAAGGTTCCTGCAGGCCCATGTTGCCTTGCCCTGCAGAGGCGGCGAATGCGCCCATTACCGATGCGGCCACAGCTGGGAGTGCGACAACCCCGGTGCGCATGTCGTGGAGAAGAAGGCTGTGTTGCAACAACTGAGCAAGCGTCCAGGACGGCGATAGCGCAAAGAGCGCTCCGCCGGTCACTCCAAGTACCAACATCGATAATGCCAGCGGCCATCTCGCCCTTGGTCGCGATGCCTCGCTGACCGCCAGGATGATCGACACCAGCGTAAGAATGATCAGAAAGCTCAAGAGGCAGACCATACCCTGTACGCTCGGCTCCGCGAGCAGGCTAGGCCACATTGCGATACGATCGTGTCGCGCTCGGTCAATGAGCAGCATCCCGGCCGCTAGTCCAAAGGGCAGAGCTAGAAGTCGGACCTCCCCGTTCCCCAAACGAGCGAGCGATCCGAGCAAGCAGGTGTCGTTGACGAGGGCGCCTATTCCGAACGCGACGGCACCAGCGAGGAGCGAGGAGTCGATACTGGACGCGGTGATTGTTAGTCCGTCTATCGCCGCGGCCCAGGCGAGCGGAATGGCTGTGGATCGGCGTGGAAAAGGGACCCCGGTAGCGGGGTGATCGGCGTCGAAAA
>NZ_LSKH01000318.1:0-17333 GCF_001557395.1 Sphingomonas sp. CCH5-D11
ACGCACCCCCCGACGGTCAGGGCCAGCAGGGCAGGCGCAAGCAGGGCGGCGGGGGAAAGCGAATGGCGCATCGGGCAAGTTCTAGCCCCTCTGTGCCGCACGGCTCAACCGGAACCAGCGCACGGCAAGAGCGGTTCAGCGTGGCAGGGAGACAGAGATGACCAGCAACGAAACCCAGACCACCTTGGCGCTGATCGAAGCCGCCTTGTCGGCTACTGTCAGGCTCGAAAGCCGCGACGGCGACAAGATCGGCACGGTTCACGCCTTCCTCGTGCACAAGGTGAGTGGCCGGACGACGCACGCGGTACTCAGCCTCGGCGGCTTTCTGGGGATGGGCAAAAGCTATTACCCGCTGCCCTTCTCGCTCCTGCAGTTCGATTCAGTTCGCGATCTTTATGTCGTGACGATCGATCGCCGCATGCTGGAAGGCGGCCCGAGCTGGGCCAACAATGCGCCCCACTTCGATCAGGCCTATGCCGATCGGGTGGCTAGTTACTACGGCGTCGGCGGCGAGGATCTGACGCTGCGATAGAGCCTCCGCATCGCCGGGAGAGTGCATACGGCCTCCCCGGCCGCTTGTTAGCGATGCGGAACCGGTAAGCGGTGCTTACCGCCGCTTCGCCATCCGCATCTGCTGCTGTTTCCCGAAGCGCGTCTTGCGCGTGCCCGGCTTGCCCTCGTTGCTGCGGCCCATCAGCGGCGCCTTCTGCTCGTGCACGGGCAAGCCAAGCTCCTCTTGCTCCAGATTGCGGATCTCGTCGCGCAGGCGGCCGGCTTCCTCGAATTCGAGATCGGACGCGGCCTTGCGCATCTTTTTCTCCAACTCCTCGATATACGCGCGCAGATTGTGGCCGACCATGTGCGGGCGTTCGTCGTCGATCGGCACGGTGACCTGATCCTGCGAGGAGACATGCGCGATGATGTCGCCAATGTTCTTGCGCACCGTCATCGGCGTGATGCCGTGCTCGCGGTTATATTCCTCCTGCTTCTCGCGGCGGCGCGCGGTCTCGTTCATCGCCCGCTCCATCGAGCCGGTGATGCGATCGGCGTAGAGGATCACCCGCCCGTCCACGTTGCGCGCGGCGCGCCCGATCGTCTGGATCAGCGACGTCTCGGAGCGCAGGAAGCCCTCCTTGTCCGCGTCCATGATGCACACCAGCCCGCATTCGGGGATATCCAGCCCCTCGCGCAGCAGGTTGATGCCGATCAGCACGTCGTACACGCCTAGCCGCAGGTCGCGGATCAGCTCGATGCGCTCCAGCGTCTCAACGTCGGAGTGCATGTAGCGGACCTTCACGCCCGCCTCGTGCATATATTCGGTCAGATCCTCCGCCATGCGCTTGGTCAGCGTGGTGACGAGCGTGCGATAACCAAGCTCAGCGGTCTTGCGGCACTCCACGATGCAATCCTGCACCTGTTCCTCGACCGGCTTGATCTCGACCGGCGGGTCGATCAGCCCGGTCGGCCGGATCACCTGTTCGGAGAAGACGCCGCCGGTCTGCTCCATCTCCCACCCGCCCGGCGTCGCAGAGACGCTGACGGTCTGCGGGCGCATCGCGTCCCATTCGTTGAAGCGAAGCGGCCGGTTGTCGATGCAGCTCGGCAGGCGGAAGCCGTACTCGGCCAGCGTGATCTTGCGCCGATGGTCGCCGCGCGCCATCGCGCCGATCTGCGGCACCGTCTGGTGGCTCTCGTCGACAAACAGCAGGGCGTTCTCGGGCAGATATTCGAACAAGGTCGGCGGCGGCTCGCCAGGCAGACGGCCGGTAAGGAAGCGGCTGTAATTCTCGATCCCGTTGCAACTGCCGGTCGCGGCGATCATTTCCAGGTCGAAGTTGGTGCGCTGCTCCAGTCGCTGATGCTCCAGCAGCTTGCTCTCCGCCTCCAGTTCCTTGAGCCGCTCGGACAGTTCATGCCGGATCGCCTCGGTCGCCTGCTTCATCGTCGGCCCCGGCGTCACATAGTGCGAGTTGGCGTAGATGCGTACCGAGTTCATGCTCGCCGCCTTCTTGCCGGTCAACGGATCAAACTCGACGATTTCCTCGATTTCGTCGCCGAAGAAGCTGATCCGCCACGCCGCATCCTCGAGGTGGGACGGGAAAATCTCCAGATTGTCCCCCTTCACCCGGAAATTGCCGCGCGCGAACGCCGCATCGTTGCGCTTGTATTGCAGCGCCACGAGCTTGCGGACGATCTCGCGCTGATCGACGCTCTGGCCCTTCTTCAGGTCGAAGATCATCGCCGAGTACGTTTCGACCGAGCCGATGCCGTAGAGGCACGAAACCGAGGCGACGATCAGCACGTCGTCGCGCTCCAGCAGCGAGCGGGTGGCCGAGTGGCGCATCCGGTCGATCGCCTCGTTCACCGAGCTTTCCTTTTCGATGTACGTGTCCGACCGGGGAACGTACGCCTCGGGCTGATAATAGTCATAATAGCTGACAAAATATTCTACGGCATTCTCGGGAAAGAATGACTTGAACTCGCCGTAGAGCTGCGCCGCGAGGATCTTGTTTGGCGCCAGGATCAACGCCGGGCGCTGCATTTCCTCAATCACCTTGGCCATGGTGAAGGTCTTGCCCGAGCCCGTGACGCCGAGCAGCACCTGGTCCTTCTCGCCCGCTTTCGCCGCCGCGACAAGCTCCGCAATAGCGGTCGGCTGATCGCCGGCCGGTTGATAGTCGGACACCAGCTTGAACGGCCGCCCACCCTCTACTTTCTCAGGGCGCTGCGGGCGGTGGGGAACAAAGTTCTCGCCCGTCTCGGGCTCAGCAAGCGTGGTGCGGATCTGGATCGCCATGCCTCCGATATGGGGCGCGCCGGTGCCCGGCGGAAGGGCGTTGACCAATCCTGGCTTTCACCGCTATTGCGAGGCATTCGCACAGGAGAAGCTCCATGTACCGCTTCCTCGATCGCGCCTTGTGGGAGATTGACGAGCAGTATCGATTCGTCGTCGCGTCGATGCGGCTGTGGGTGCAGCGAAGCCGGGCCGGTCAGTGCCCGTGCGTTGCACTCGCGCCCGGCTTCACCTACCTGCACGTCGAAGGCGCGCTGCGGGACTTTGCCGTCGCGATGGGCACGCTGGATCGCCATGCGCTCACCACGCTACGCTTCGGGCAGCGCGGTGGGCTGGCTGTGCTTGAGGACGAGGCTCGCGTGTTGGCTTTGTTCGAGGTGGCACTGTCCGGCGCGCCCGATCGGGTGCGGCGCATAGCGGCGACATTGGTAACCGAAGAGGCGGTCGCGGGTTTGACGACTGCCGTTGAATGGGTGGCGCTGCATCTTGCGCAGAACGTCATCGAGGAGCGAGATCGTTGACCGTGCTTGCAGAACCGAAGTTGATCCCTGACCACAAGGCCTTTCTGACGGTCAACGTGAAATGGGTGCGCCACTGGAATGAACATCTGTTCAGTTTCGCGGTGGATCGTCCCGCCGCGCTGCGCTTCCGCTCGGGCGAGTTCATCATGATCGGTCTGCCGGGCGAGAATGACGATCCCAAGCCGGTGATGCGCGCTTATTCGATCGCCAGCCCCTCCTATTCCGACGAACTCGAATTCCTGTCGATCAAGGTGCAGGACGGCCCTCTGACCGGCCGTCTGCAGGCGATCCAGCCCGGCGACCAGCTTTACATGGGCAAGAAGCCAACCGGCACGCTGGTGTGCGACGCGTTGCTTGGCGGTGAGCGGCTGTGGCTGCTGTCCACCGGCACCGGCCTCGCGCCGTTCCTCAGCCTGGCGCGCGATCCCGAAGTGTATGAACGCTTCAACCAGGTGATCGTCGTCCACGGCACCCGCCGTGTTGACGACCTCGCCTTCCGCGAGGAGCTGACCGCCCGCCTCGCCGACGATCCG
The DNA here is from genome assembly GCF_001557395.1 of Sphingomonas sp. CCH5-D11. Lineage (NCBI taxonomy): Bacteria > Pseudomonadati > Pseudomonadota > Alphaproteobacteria > Sphingomonadales > Sphingomonadaceae > Sphingomonas > Sphingomonas sp. CCH5-D11. Next base: position 3,849 of record NZ_LSKH01000318.1, read on the forward strand.
CTGGTCGGCGAACATGCGCAGGAGCAGCTTCACTACATCCCGACCGTCACGCGCGAGGATTTCGAGCGCAAGGGCCGCATCACGGATCTGATCGCCGACGGCCGCCTGTTCGCCGCGCCCGTCACCGGCCCGGCCAAGTTCGATCCGGAAACCGACCGCGTGATGCTCTGCGGCTCCACCGCGATGATCCGCGAAACGGCCGGTCTGCTGGAAGCCGCCGGCCTGGTCGAAGGCTCCAACGCCAACCCCGGCCAGTTCGTGATCGAGCGCGCCTTCGTCGATTAAGCTTACCGTCCCGGCGAAGCCCGGTGCCCAGTTGGGAAGGCGGAGCTTACGGCGCACAGCATTCGCCACCATCGCCGCCCCGCCTGGGCCCGGCCTTCGCCGGGTTGGCTGCATCGCGCATGACCACGCGATCACCCTTCACCCCGGCGTCTCGCCAGCTATGCTGCGCGCAATAAAGGGGGATTCGCATGCGCCAATCAATTCTCGCCGCTCTGCTCTGCGCCATTGCCACGCCGGCCGTAGCTGCGCCCGATTACCAGGCGCAGATCCAGACCGATTGGGACCGCGATCTCGGGAAATTGTGGGATCAGTTCCATCGCTATCCCGAACTGTCGTTTCGTGAGGTGAAGACCGCTGCCGCCATCGCCGCGGAGCTGCGCAAGATCCCCGGCATGCAGGTGACGGAGAAGGTCGGCCAGACCGGCGTCGTTGGCGTGCTGAAGAATGGCGCTGGCCCCACCGTGCTGATCCGCGCCGACATGGATGGCCTGCCGGTCCAGGAAAAGTCCGGCCTGCCGAATGCCTCCACGGTGCGTCAGGTCGGCGTGGATGGGGTGGAAGCGCCGGTGATGCACGCCTGCGGGCACGACACCCACATTGTCGGCCTGATTGCCACGGCACGGCGGCTGTCGGCGATGAAGGATCGGTGGCAGGGGACGATCGTCTTCATCGGGCAACCTGCGGAGGAGCGGATCGGCGGCGCAAAGGCGATGATCGCCGACGGTCTCTACACGCGCTTTCCCAAGCCCGATTACGCGCTTGCCTATCACGTCGATGCCAGCATGGAGGCCGGCAAGGTCGCGGCGAGCGAAACCATCCAATATTCCTCATCCGATTCGATCGACATCGTGGTGCCAGGCGTCGGTGCGCATGGTGCCAGCCCGAACACCGGCAAGGATCCCGTCTACATGGGCTCGCAGATCGTGATCGCGCTGCAGGGCCTGATCAGCCGCGAGCGCGCGCCGCTGCTGCCCGGCGTCATCACCGTCGGCTCGTTTCATTCCGGGCTGAAGCACAACATCATCACGGACGAGGCGAAGCTTCAGGTCACTGTGCGCGCCAATGATGAAGGTACGCGGGCGCAGCTCGTCAACGGGATCAAGCGCGTGGCCGAAGGCGTCGGCGTGATGAACGGCATGCCAAAGGACAAGATGCCCAAGGTGACGGTGATCGAAGGCACGCCGACGACGATCAACAATGCGCCGCTCGCCCGACGGCTGAACGCCGTGATGGTGAATACGCTTGGCACGGCGAACGTCGTGCCGTTTGAACAGATGGGCATGGGCGCCGAGGATTTCGCCTATTTCGTACAGCCAGACACGGGTGTGAAAGGCTATTACTTCGCCGTCGGCGGCACGCCCAAGGCGGCGCTTGATGCCGCGCGTAACGGCGGCCCGGCAGTTGCCTCGCATCACTCGCCGCTGTTCAAGATCACGCCGGAACCGGTGGTCGTCACTGGCGCGACCGCGATGACCGCGGCGGCGCTGGAGCTGCTGAAGCCGGGTGCCGCGGAATGAAGCGGCGGGTGATACTGGCCGCGCTGGCGCTCGCCGGCTGCGACGTCGGCCCCGATCCGGTGGAGGTCGAACGCGTGCGTGCCGGGACGGAAACCGTGCGGCAACAGCTGAAGCTGCCCGAAACCGCCCAGTTCAAGGGCGTGGCGGCGCATGGGGAAGCGGTCTGCGGCGAAGTGAACGCCAGTGTCGGCATGGGGCGGACCGGCTATGAACGCTTCATCGTCAAGGGCGGCAAGGTAATCCTCGCCTCGCAGCTCGATACTGATGCCGCGATGGACGCGCAGTGGCAGGCCAATTGCGGCGACTGACGCCGCCTCTCCTGCCCGCCCGATCCTGGGCCGTTTCATTCACGTCATTCGAAGCGCGGCTTCGGCGAGGTGATGAGACGGCAGCACCCACCGCTTCACCAACCGCCTTTATTCATAGCGGGACCCGGTCGGAGCGAGGTCCTCCGCGAAACGCTTCGATCGCGCCACAAGCTCCGTCACCCCGGCCGAGGCCGGGACGACGGAGTGAGTTTCAGACTTCCGCTGCCAGCGCCTTCAAGTCGGCGATCGGCCGCGCGCCGAAGTGGCTGATGACTTCGGCGGCGCAGACCGCGCCCAGGCGAAGCGAGCGCTCCAGTCCCCAGCCCCGCGCCTGCCCGTGCAGGAAGCCAGCGGCGAACAGATCGCCTGCCCCCGTGGTATCGACCACCTTGTCGACCGGCGCTGCGGGCACGGTGACTCGCTCGTCACCGGCGATCGCGCAGGCGCCCTGCTCGCTCATGGTCACCACCAGCAGCGGCACCTTGGCCTTTACCGCGGCGATCGCCGCTTCCGTATCGGTCGCTTCCGTCAGCGACACGATCTCCGCTTCGTTGGCGAAGAGCACGTCGATCAGGCCGGCATCGATCAGCTGGTGGAAGGCGTCGCGATGCCGGTCGATCACGAATTCCGCGGAAAGCGTGAAAGCCACCTTGCGGCCGGCAGCGCGCGCCACCTCGATCGCTGCGCGCATTGCCGCGCGGGGCTCTTCGGGATCCCAGAGATACCCTTCGAGGTACAGATATTTCGCTCCCGCGATCAGGTCGCGGTCCAGCGCCTCGGCCGGCAGATAGTGCGACGCGCCAAGGAAGGTGTTCATCGTGCGCTGGCCATCCGGCGTCACGAAAATCAGGCAGCGACCCGTGGTCGGACTGCCAGCGCGCGCCTCCGTGTCGAAACGGATACCCGCGGCGCGGATGTCATGCGCGAAAACGGTGCCGAGCTGGTCGTCCGCCACCTGGCCGATAAAGGCGCACTTGCTGCCAAGCGCTGCCATGCCGGCAATCGTGTTCGCCGCCGAGCCGCCGGACACTTCCTGCCCCGGACCCATCTTCGCATAAAGCGCGTCGGCTTCCTCCGGCGAGAAGACCAGCGCCATGGCGCCTTTGGTCATGCCGTTGTCGGCGACGAAGGCGTCGGTGGCGGGGGAAAGGATGTCGACGATGGCATTGCCGATGGCGACGACGTCATAGCTGGGCTGGGTCAAACGAAAAGGCTCCGATCCCGGACAGGGTGAGGGTTGCGCGCGGCCGTAATTGCCACGCCCGCCTTGCGCAACTGCGCGCACGCGCGCATTCCGCCGCGCGATGTTTACTGCGCTTGTCCTCAGCATCGCACAACTCGGGGATCGCGCGGTTCTGGGCGTGCTGGCGAAAAGCCTGGCCGTGACGTTCGCGCTTTTCGTGCTGCTTGGTGCGGGCGTGTGGTGGGGCGCGAATGCGCTGCTCGCCACCTGGACCTATCACGGTGCCCTTGCGTCTGCGGCATCGCTGGTCGTCACGATACTGGCGCTGTGGCTGCTGTTCCGGGCTGTCGCGGTCGCCGTCGTCGGCCTGTTTGCGGATACGATCGTCGTCGCGGTGGAGCGCAAACACTATCCCGCCGCCCTTTCCACCGCGCGGGATGTTACGTTCGGCCGGTCCTTGCGCATGGCACTTGCGTCGGCGGGACGCTTCATCGCCGTCAACCTGATGCTCGCGCCTTTGTACCTGGTGCTTTTGGCGACGGGCATCGGCACCGCCGCCCTGTTCCTGGCCGCCAATGCCTGGCTGCTTGGTCGCGATCTGGGCGACATGGTGTCGGCGCGGCATCTTCCGCCAGAAGCCATGCGCGACTGGCGTCAGGCAACGGCGGCGCGCCGATTTCTCCTTGGCCTTGCGGTCACCATCCTCTTCCTGGTGCCCTTTGCCAACATCCTGGCGCCGGTGATCGGTGCCGCATTGGCCACGCACGTCTATCACCGGAGCCGTTCATGATTCGCCTTGCCGCCCCGTTCTCGATCATTCTCCTGTCAGGCTGCGCCACGGCGGTCGGCTCCGCACCGGAGCGCGCCGCGCCCGTCCCGATCCCCTATAGCGGCGTCGGGCTGGAGCGCGTGATTGGTCAGAATGCGAACGGACTGGTGCGGCTGTTCGGGGAGCCGGACGCTGACGTGCGCGAAGGCAACGCGCGCAAGCTGCAGTTCCAGAGCCAGATCTGCGTGCTCGACACTTATCTGTACCCTAAGGGAACTGCCGAGCCGCGCGTCACTTATGTTGATGCGCGCCAGCCCGATGGCCGGGCGATCGATCGCGCGAGCTGCGTGTCGGCGCTGACCCGGCGTGAGGGCGGAAAGTAACGCGCCAGCGCCCGTCCCCCCAAGTATTTCGTCAGCTTCTATGGCCACGATCCGATGAGGCGTAAGTCATCGCTTCTGCTGTACCGGTCGCCGGCTTCAATTCGAACCAATTCTGGTGCTCGATCGCGATCAGGAACAACAACAAGGCACATCCAAACGCCAGCAAGAACACGGACGCCCAGATCGGTTCTTCAGTGGACCCTCCAGACTTCTTTGGCTCTTGGCTCATCTACATGGCTCCTCTGATTGAGGGTCAGCATATATGGAGCGAATTATGTCCTGGCGTATGCGGAATGTAAGCAATCTTTGCTGCGTTGCAGCAGTGTGACAGCAGTGTGAACGAAGGTCGGTTCCTGCCCGGCCATGCTCCGCAAAACGCTTGTGTTGTGCGCCAGCGAGCCAGTAGCAGGTGACGAAAGGCCGCGGCGAAGCGACGTGGTCGCCTTCACTTGCCAGGGGCAGCCGCCCACCGGCGCATCACAGGGCATCGGACGTGGCGAGCAGCGCAGATCCCGTCATTGTCGCCAGCGGTCTGGTGAAACGCTTTGGCGGCAGGCGGGTGGTTGACGGGATAGACCTCATTGTGCCGCATGGCATGATCTATGGCGTGCTCGGCCCGAACGGCGCCGGCAAGACGACCACGCTGCGCATGTTGCTGGGCATCATCGAGCCGGACGCGGGCGAACGCACCCTCCTCGGCTCTCAGCATCCTCGCGGCGCCAGCGACCGCGTCGGCTACCTGCCGGAAGAGCGCGGGCTGTATCCTGCGATGAAGGCGCGCGAGGCGATCGCCTTCATGGGCGCACTTCGCGGCTTGCCATGGAAGGAAGGGCGCGCCCGCGCCGACACGTTGCTCACTCAAGCCGGGCTCGGCCATGCCGCCGACGACAAGATCCGTAAGCTGTCGAAGGGGATGGCACAGCTCGTCCAGCTCCTCGGCTCAGTGGTCCATCGGCCTGATCTCCTGGTGTTGGATGAGCCGTTCTCCGGCCTGGACCCGGTCAACCAGGAACGGCTCGAAGCGCTCATCCTGGCGGAGCGGGATCGTGGTGCGACCGTGCTCTTTTCCACCCATGTCATGGCCCATGCTCAGCGCCTGTGCGATCGGCTGGCGATCATTGCGGGCGGCAAGCGCCGCTTTGAGGGCACGGTTGCGGAGGCGCGCGGCACCTTGCCGCAGCAGGTTCATTACGTGCCGCACTTTCCGCAACCCGGCCTGCGCGATCACCTCCCGCCCGACGCCCGCGAAGAAGGCGGCGGATGGCGCTTCGAATTGCCGCGTGATGGGATCGAGGCGCTGCTGAAACGATTGATCGACGCGGGGTTCGGCATTTCCGGCCTGTCGATCGAGCGCCCCGGCTTGCACGAGGCATTCGTTCGCATCGTCGGCCAGGCAGCGCTGGAGCGCACGGCATGAGCACCACCGCCGGCAATCTGCGGCGACGCCTTCGCCAGACATTCACCATCGCGCGGCGGGACTTCACCGCCACGGTGTTCACCCCGATTTTCCTCCTCTTCCTGTTCGCGCCGGTGATCATGGGTTCGTTCGGCGCGATCGGCGGGCTTGGCGCCGCATCCGTGTCGGCCGGCTCGGCGGAGCGTGAGCGGCTCGTCGCCATCGCCCCGCCCCGCGAGGCCGAGGCGCTGATCGCCGCCGACCGGCAGCTTCGCGCGTTGTTCCCCGGCGAGATTCAGCCGCCCGCGCTGGAGGTGCGAGCGCCGCACGGCGACCCGACCGGGCAGGCGCGCGCCGCATTGAACACGCCTGACGTGGACGTGGTGGCGGTGATGGTCGGCCCATTGCAGGCTCCGCACATCCTTTTCGGCCAGAGCCGGAGAGACGCCCGCTACCTTGCCGCTTTGTCCGATCAAGCGATGCGCATCACCGCGGCGGGGCCGCTGCCGCCCGGCCGTCCACTCTTCACGCGCACGGCGCGGGAGGCGCCCAGCCTGGGCGGCCGCAACACGGCCGCCTTCGCGGCGGTCTTCGGCATCTTTTTTCTGACGCTCTTCCTATCCGGTCAGGTGATCGGCACCATGGCGGAAGAACGGAACAACAAGGTGATCGAGGTGCTTGCCGCGGCGGTGCCGCTGGAAAGCGTTTTCCTTGGCAAGCTGCTCGGCATGTTCGGCGTAGCCGTGCTGTTCGTCGGCTTCTGGGGATTGGTGGTCAGCCAGATCGGCCTTTTCCTGCCCGCCAACAGCGGGCTGGCCGGCCTGGCGCCAGCGGTCGGGTTCGGCCCCTTCGCGCTGCTCTTCGCCTGTTACTTCACGACCGCTTACCTGCTGCTGGGCTCGGTCTTCCTCGGCGTCGGTGCGCAAGCATCCACCATGCGTGAAATCCAGATGCTCTCGCTGCCCATCACGATCCTCCAGGTGGCGATGTTCGGCCTTGCCTCCGCCGCGGCATCGCACCCGGGCAGCACGTTGGCGCTGGTCGCCGAAATCTTTCCGCTTTCGTCTCCGTTCGCCATGGCCGGCCGGGCTGCGAATTCGTCGGTGCTTTGGCCGCATCTCGCTGCGCTGGCATGGCAGATATTGTGGGTGGCGATCTTCATTGCTGTAGGCGCTCGCCTCTTCCGCCGCGGCGTCCTTCAGTCGGGCAGCCCGGCCGGGGCCTGGAAGAAGCTGTTCGGGCGCATAGGCAAGGCGGGCCGCGCACTGCCGTATTGACAAGATTGTCAGTGAAGTTCTTCCTTGTCCCATAAGACTCGGGAGAGAGATGATGGCGACCCTTGCCAGGGATGTGTCCGCAGCGGTTGACCCCTTTGATGTCAGCAGGCCCGAACTTTATCGGGATGACACATGGCGAGAGCCGTTCGCCCGGCTGCGGGCCGAGGCGCCTGTTCACTATGTGCCGGATTCGGAATTCGGCCCCTATTGGTCGGTCTCGTCGTACAAGCCGATCGTCGAGGTGGAATCGCTGCCCGATCTTTACTCCTCCGAGGCGGGCGGGATCACGATCGCCAATTTCGACGTGGATGATCCCAATGCCGTGCGGATGCCGATGTTCATCGCGCGTGATCGCCCGGTGCACACCGCGCAGCGGCGCACGGTCGCGCCCGCGTTCACGCCATCGGAAATGACGCGTCTGTCGTCCGACATCCGCCGCCGGACGGAGGAGGTGCTCGACACGCTTCCCTGGGGGGAGCAGTTCGACTGGGTCGATACCGTCTCGATCGAACTGACCACGCAGATGCTGGCCATCCTGTTCGACTTCCCGTGGGAGGATCGTCGCAAGCTCACCTTCTGGTCCGACTGGGCCGGCGATATCGAGATCATCAAGAACGAGGATCTGCGTCAGCAGCGCCTGATGCACATGTATGAATGCGGATCCTATTTCCGCCGGCTTTGGAATGAGAAGCTGGACAAGCCTCTGCAGCCCGACCTGATCAGCATGATGATCCACTCCGATGCCATGCGGGAGATGGACGACAATGAGTTCCTCGGGAACCTCATCCTCCTGATCGTCGGCGGCAACGATACGACCCGTAACACCATGTCCGGGCTGGCCTATGGTCTGGACAAATATCCCGATCAGCGCGCGAAGCTGGAAGCGGATACATCGCTCATCCCGAACGCGGTCAGCGAAATCATCCGCTGGCAGACGCCGCTCGCCCATATGCGCCGCACCGCGACGCAGGATACCGAGCTGATGGGTCAGCAGATCAGGGCCGGTGACAAGCTGGCCATGTGGTACATTTCCGGCAACCGCGACGAGAGCGTGTTCGGCGACGATGCGGATAAGCTGATTGTCGACCGGCCCAACGCCCGCCGCCACCTCGCCTTCGGCCACGGTATCCATCGCTGCGTCGGCGCCCGCTTGGCCGAACTTCAGATCGGCATATTGCTGGAAGAAATGGCGAAGCGTCGGATGCGGGTGAACGTGGTCGGCGCGCCCGAGCGAGTGTCCGCCTGCTTCGTCCATGGTTATCGCAAGCTGCCGGTGGAGCTCAGCCGCTACTGAACGGTGCGCCGAACACGTCTTGCCACGTGAAATGCGACGCTCCTATGCTCCGTGGCGGAGGGCGGAATGGCGGACGGGATCGAGGCGAGCGCCGATATTGTCACGGGCGGGCTGTTCGGCCGCGCGGCCGAGAAGGGCGCGGGCGAGACTCATGCCGCGCACGATCATCCCACCGCTTGCCTCAATTGCGGCACGCAACTGATCGGCTCGCATTGTCATGCCTGCGGCCAGGCCGGCCATGTGCATCGCACGGCCGGCGCGATCCTGCACGATATCGGCCACGCGGTATTCCATTTCGAGGGCAAGGCCTGGCGCACCTTCCCCATGCTGGTGACGCGCCCCGGCGACCTCACGCGCCGCTACATCGATGGCGAGCGCGCCCGTTTCGTTTCGCCGCTCGCCATCTTCCTGTTCACCGTCTTCCTGATGTTCGCGATCGTCGCAAACCTGCCCGGCTGGGGCTTCGGCGATGGGGATTTCCTCAAGTCGGGCATCACCGGCGGCATGGCCGAAGCGCGCGCGAAGTTGACCGAGGAACGGGTTCGCGCCGATGCGCAGGTGGCCAATTACACCCGCGAACTGGCGGAAGAGCGCCGCGATCCGGACCCAGACGCCAAGCGCATCACACGGCTGGAGAAGCGACTAACGGTCGCGAGCAAGGCGCGATCCGATCTCGCGGAGGCCGAACGGATGCTGCCCGTGCCCTCCACCTTCGACGTGGCCGGCGCGCCGTCCGCGAGCAGCACCAACTGGCTCGATGCCAAGTTCCGGCAGGCCAAGGAGAACCCGAAGCTCCTGCTCTACAAGCTCAAGACCTCAGCGTACAAATACAGCTGGGCGCTGATTCCAATCTCGATCCCGTTCCTGTGGCTGCTGTTCCCGTTCAACCGGCGCCTCGGGCTCTACGATCACGCGGTGTTCACCACCTATTCGCTGACCTTCATGTCGCTGCTGACGATCGTTCTGGCGGTGTTGCGTGCGCTGGGTCTGCCGATCTTGGTCGTGATCACCGCGGCGCTGATCATCCCGCCGTTCCACATCTATCGCCAGTTGAAGGGCACCTACATGCTCGGGCGCACCAGCGCGTTGATCCGTACCGGGCTGTTGGTCACGCTGATCCACAGCGCCATCATCCCCGCCTTCGCCCTGATCCTCCTGTACCTCGGCCTTGCCTGAACAAGTCACGGCTCACCTGACCGGAGGCTTGAACGCACGGGACGTGAAAACCGGGCTCAAGAAGGTAAGCCTGAACGGTAGCCGTAGGCTATCGTAGCCATCCGGCGGCACGGGCGACAGCTTGTCCTTCGACATGACTAGCATGACGATCAACGATCAGGGCCTAAGGCTGGACGGCTGGTGAGGGCATCACGCTTAGGGAAACCGCGGCCACCACTAAGGCGACTATGTCGACCCAAGGTCCAGACGGACCCGTCACAAACAAGAGCGGGACCCCGACTTTACGTCGGGATCCCGCTTTGCAGACCTACCAATGTGTTAGGGGGTTTACGCCCCCGCAGGCGAGGGGTTGCCGAACGGGCCCTGCGGACGCCGCGTCTTCGGGATCGACGTACCCACCGTGGGGATCGACACCTTCTTCGGCTGGTCAGTCCGGCCGATGCCTTCACCAGCGATCAGCTTCTTGATCTCATCGCCCGACAGCGTCTCATATTCGAGCAGCGCCTCCGCGAGCAGGTGAAGCTGGTCGTTATGCTCGGTCAGCACCGTCTTGGCGCGCGCCAGGCCACCCTCGACGATCGTCTTGATCTCATGGTCGATCAGCTGCGCCGTCTCGTTCGACATGTGCGTTGGCTGCGACGAGGAATAGCCAAGGAAGCTTTCCCCCTCGGGCTGTGCATAGTCCACCGGACCCACCTTGTCCGACATGCCCCATTTCGTCACCATGTCGCGGGCCAGACCCGTGGCATATTGGATGTCGCCGCTCGCGCCCGATGAGACCTTGTCGTAGCCGAAGATGATCTCTTCCGCGACGCGTCCACCCATCGCCACAGCCAAGTTCGCGTACATCTTGTCGCGGTGATAGCTGTAGCTGTCGCGCTCCGGCAGGCGCATCACCATGCCCAGCGCACGTCCGCGCGGGATGATCGTCGCCTTGTGGATCGGGTCGGACGCCGGCTCATGCAGCGCGACGATCGCGTGACCAGCCTCATGATAAGCGGTCATCCGCTTCTCGTCCTCGGTCATCACCATGGAGCGCCGCTCGGCGCCCATCATGACCTTGTCCTTCGCCTCTTCAAACTCCGCCATTGCGACAAGCCGCTTGGACTTGCGCGCCGCCATCAGCGCCGCCTCGTTGACGAGATTGGCGAGATCGGCGCCCGAGAAGCCCGGCGTTCCACGCGCAATGGTGCGGCTGTCGACGTCGGGCGCCAGCGGCACCTTCTTCATGTGGACTTCGAGGATCTTCACGCGGCCCTCGATGTCCGGCCGCGGCACGACGACCTGGCGGTCGAAGCGGCCCGGACGCAGCAGCGCCGGATCGAGCACGTCGGGACGGTTGGTCGCCGCGATGATGATGATGCCCTCGTTGGCCTCGAAGCCGTCCATCTCGACCAGCAGCTGGTTCAGCGTCTGCTCGCGCTCGTCATTGCCGTTGCCAAGGCCCGCGCCGCGATGCCGGCCGACGGCGTCGATCTCGTCGATAAAGACGATGCACGGCGCGCTCTTCTTGGCCTGCTCGAACATGTCGCGCACACGGCTCGCGCCGACGCCGACGAACATCTCCACGAAGTCCGAACCCGAAATGGTGAAGAACGGCACGCCAGCCTCACCTGCGATCGCGCGGGCGAGCAAAGTCTTGCCGGTGCCCGGCGAACCGACCAGCAGCGCGCCCTTCGGGATCTTGCCGCCAAGGCGCGCGAACTTCGACGGGTCCTTCAGGAACTCGACGATTTCCTCCAGCTCCTCACGCGCTTCGTCGATGCCCGCGACGTCGGCAAAGGTGACCTTGCCCTCCTTCTGCGTCAGCATCTTCGCGCGGCTCTTGCCGAAGCCCATCGCACCGCCCGCGCCGCCGCCCTTCTGCATCTGACGCACGACGAAAAAAGCAATGCCCAGGAACAACAGGAACGGCAGCGCCTGGACGAGCATATATTGCCAGATCGACGGCCCCTCGTCGCGCTTGCCCGAAATCTCCACGCCGGCCTTGCGCAGGCGATCGGTCAGCTGCGGATCGGAAACCGGATCGGTCCGGAACTTGTCACCACTGGAAAGCGTGCCGGTGATCTGCTCGCGCGAGATCGTCACGTCCTTCACCGTGCCCTCGTCCACCTTGTCGAGGAAGGCGGAATAGGCAATCGAATTGCCTGTTGCGGCGCCAGTGCGGCCGTCGAACATCGTCACGACGATTGCCAGCGACAGGAGAATGCCCACCCAGATCAGGAGGCTCTTCATCCACGGATTGGGGCCATTGCCGCCATTGTCGCCGGACTGCTTGTCGTTGTCGTTCATGCGATACCTTTCAACAGCCACAATGTAGGCTAGCTGACGTTAATCGCAACGGAACGGCCGCCGATTTTCGTCGCTCAGAGTGATCGACGCGACGGCGCAACCTTGAAGTGCCAGCGGCCGCGTCGCGGACTGGCCAGCACGCCCCCGTGCGTCGCCCGTCGCCCGGCCAACAGGGTGTCCAGCAGCGGCTCGATATTCGCCGATTCGTCAAAGGCCGGGGAGACGATGTCATGCGCGGCGCGGACGGTCGCGATCGCGCGTCGCACCATGCGGCGCAGCGGATCGCGTGGCAGGCCGGCGGGATCCAGGGTCACGCTGTCGCCGGTCATCTCCACCCGCTCGCGCCACAGCAGCAGTGCGATCTCCACCAGATCGCGCTCCGCCTCCGCGACGGCCGCCGCCGACCGCGCCAGCGCCGGTGGATCAAGCCATTCGTTGCCATCCAGCAACTGGCGAAATCGTGTCCGGTCGTGGCGCGGATCGCTGTTCGCCGGATCATTCACGAAAGGCAGCCCGGCCCGCCGCACGATGGCGCGCAACGCCGCCCTGCGCCAGGCAAGCAGCGGGCGCACCACCGGCGCGCCCGCCACCACGGTGGTCGCCCGGATCGACGCGAGACCCGACACGCCCGATCCGCGGGAGGCGCGCATCAAGAACGTCTCCGCCTGATCATCGGCATGATGGGCGGTCGCCACTGCCATGGCGCGGCTTTGCTCGGCCCAGTCGGCGAGCAGGGCGTAGCGCGCGTCACGCGCCCGCGCCTGCAGGCTCGCCCCTGCGATCGGCCCGGCGACCGTCAGCACGGCATGCGGCACGCCAAGCGTCTCGGCTTCCTGCGCTACCATCCGTGCTTCTTCTGCGGCGGCCTCGCGCAGCCCGTGGTCCACGGTGGCGGCGATCACCGCGTCGGGAAACGCCGCGGCTGCCAGCGCCAGCAGTGCCATGCTGTCAGGACCGCCGGAAACCGCAACCGCGATCGGCCGCTCGCGTGACGGCGCCTCGCGGGTCAGCGCGATCAGGTCGCGCCGGAAACGCGCAACATCGGCCGGCTCGGCCACGCCCTTACTTGCACTTGGCGGAGGTGCGCGCCCGCGCGACGTCGTCCTTCATGCCCTGGCCGATCTTGTCGCCATAGACGTCAAGCAACTCGCCGTAGACCTTGCAGGCATCGGCCGGCTTGTTCAGCTTCATCAGCGACTGACCAAGATAATACAGGCTGTCGGCGGCCCGCTCACCGTCCGGCATCTTCTTGTAATTGTCGTAGAAAGCGATGGACGCGAGGCTCGGCTTGCCATCGTCGAGGTACGCCCGCCCAAGCAGGTTCTGCGCAAAGCTCGCGCGCCGCGACTTGGGATAGGTCGCCACCACCTTCTTCAGCTGCTCGGCCGCCTCCGGGTACAATTTGGCGTCCCACAAACGGTAACCGTAGAGATATTCGTCCTCGTCAGGCTGGCCCGTCGCCGGCCTGACCACGGCCGCAACCTGCGCCGCGCGCCCGCCCGGGGCGGCTGTGGCGGAAGCAGGGGCCGGCCGGGTCGCGACGGCGCGCGGCGGCGGCGGAACCACCGGGCCACCTTCGCCAGCGCCCATATCGCTCCCCACCGC
>NZ_LSKH01000319.1:0-1857 GCF_001557395.1 Sphingomonas sp. CCH5-D11
AATCCGCGCCTGCGTGCGAACCGCTCGACATAAATCTCGACTGCAAAGAATATGTCTTATCTGGATCTCCAGATAAGATGTACTCGCGCGGCGTGATGTCGACCTGGACGTCCGACCATTCCTCGGCCGCCAGCTCGGCGATGCGGCGCGCCATCAGCGCCTCCCCAGTCGAGACGATCTGGACGACGCAGGCGTGGCCCGCCGCCAAGTCCTCGTCGATCCGGGCGATCAGCGTCGGCGTCTTCATCGAGGTCAGCAGGTGGCCGAAGAAACGCTGCTTCGAGCTCTCAAACGCCGAGCGCGCGGCGGACTTCGCTTGCGGGTTCAGGGTCGACGATCCCTGCTCGGAGGTGCTGGTGATGCCAGTCGCCTCCAGCGCCGCGTCCAAGTTTTGATGGATGATCTGAAACGCGCCCGCATAGGCGTCGTAGATGCGCGTCTGATCGGCCGTGAGCGGATGCTCGACAATCTCGTATTCGACGCCGTCGTAGGAGAGCGAGCGGGCGGTGTAGAGGCCGAGCGCCTTCAGGTCGCGGGCCAGCACCTCCATCGCCGCGACTCCGCCAGTCTCGATCGCCGCGACGAACTCGGCGCGCGTCGCGAACGGGAAGTCCTCGCCGCCCCAAAGCCCGAGGCGCTGCGCGTAGGCGAGATTCTGGATGGTGGTAGCGCCGGTCGCCGAGACGTAGAGCACCCGGGCGTCCGGCAGCGCGTGCTGCAGGCGCAGCCCGGCGCGGCCCTGCTGCGAGGGCGTGCCGTCACCGCGCTCGCTCCTGGAGCCGGCGGCGTTCTGCATGGCATGGCTCTCGTCGAAGACGATCACTCCGTCGAAGTCGGACCCCAGCCAATCTACGATCTGCTGAATGCGCGAAACACGTTCCTCTCGGGCGTCGGAGCGTAGCGTGGCGTAGGTAGCGAAAAGGACACCCTGGTCGAGACGGATGGGCGTGCCCTGACGGAAGCGCGAGAGCGGCTGGATCAGGAGTCGCTCCTGGCCGAGTGCCGACCAGTCGCGCTGTGCGTCCTCGATCAGCGCGTCGGACTTCGACACCCAGAGCGCGCGGCGGCGACCCTTCAGCCAGTTGTCGAGAATTACGGCGGCGACCTGCCGGCCCTTGCCTGCGCCGGTGCCGTCGCCGAGCATGAACCCGCGCCGGAAACGAACAGCCGCCTCGGCATCGTCGGGCGCGGCCGCGACGACGTCATTGGTCGCATCGACCGTCCAGGCTCCGGCGAGTTGCGCCGAATGCGCCTCGCCCGCAAGGATCAGCGTTTCGAGCTGGGCTTCGGAAAGCAGGCCGGCGTCGACGAAGCCGTTGGGCACATGCGGCCGGTAAGAGGGCTTGGGTGGGCGCACGCTCGCCATCGCGGCGGACTGGACGAGCGGGGTCGGATGGTCCGCCGCGCCGGGGATGCGGACGGTCGTGAGCGCGAACGGCTCGTAGAGCGCGTCAGCGATCTTGCCCTCCGTTTGAGGCGCGCCATCGGCGATGTTGTAGGCGAGCTCGATGGCGTCGGCCGCGACGGGTTCGAGCGGTCGAGCCGCGCCGGCGGTGCGAGGCCGGCCCGCAGGCCCGACGACACGCGGCGCGACAGGCCCGGAGGCAAGGCTCGGCGTGCAGTCGGGCCGCGCCGGAACGAGCTCCTCGACCAGCGCGAGCAACTCGGAGGCGGTGCCGGCCATCGGAAGCGGCGTCGCGACGGTGGAAGCGCCATTCGCGGCGACGCGATCGATCACCGTGAGCCGGGTCTCGACGGCCGTGCCGTGTTTGGCAAACACGGCCCCGTCGACCGCAGCACTGAACACGACCCGGCCGCGCTCGCCGAGGCGGGCGAAGGCGTCGGCCCAACCCGGAT
>NZ_LSKH01000320.1:0-6174 GCF_001557395.1 Sphingomonas sp. CCH5-D11
GGTTGAAGCTGGGCGCGGCGGTGACGACGTTGATGACGCCCGCCGACATGTTCTTGCCGAACAGGGTTGATTGCGGGCCCTTGAGCACCTCCACCCGTTCCATTTCACCCAGATCGCCGAAGGCGACGCCGCTGCGCGCACGGTACACACCGTCGACGATCGTACCGACCGAGCTTTCGAGGCCGGGATTGTCGCCGACCGTGCCGACGCCGCGGATGCGGATCGAGGTTTGTGCCGGGCTGGTGGAGGAAGTGACGTTCAGGCCCGGCGTGATCGTCTGCAAATCCTTCACGTCGCGCACGCCCGCGGCCTCGAGCTGCTGCTGGTTCAGCACCGACACCACGATCGGCACGTCCTGCAGCCGCTGCTCGCGCTTTTGCGCCGTTACGATGATGTCGCCGGTTTCAGCCTGCGGGCTACGCTCTTCGGCGGCGGCGCTGGTGGTGGTCGCGACGTCCGTTCCCACCTGCGCTTCCGACGATGGCGTCGCCGATGCGGCGTCCTGGGCAAAGGCTGGGCTGGCGGCCACCATGGCGGCGGCAAGCGCGAATACGGACGCAGTGTTACGCAACATGGTTGTTTCTCCCCTGAGCGGGCGCTGATCACGCCTCTCTTCCCGCCACCGTTCGCTGGTGCGGGTTGCGCTCCTTACAGGGGATTACCGCCCGATTGTAAGCTGCCAATTGTGTTAGGGGGGCCCGGCGACCTTCGCCACCCGGCGGCGCGTTCCAGACGTCAGCCGGGCAGCCAGCGGGGGCCGCTGCTCGCCTGATCGTCCAGCGCGATCGGCGACGGGAGATGGATGAATTCCACCTGCATTCCCCAGGGCGCAACGCCAAACCAGCAGCGGTTGCCAGGCCCCTTCTCCTTGCCGCCAAGCTCGATCGGCCCTTCGCGCATCGTGCCTCCGGCATCGCGGAAGCGCGCCGCGGCTTCCTCCAGATCGTCGACGTACAGTGCGAAATGGTGGATCCCCATGTGGCTCGGGGCATCGGCCGTGGCGCCATGCCCGCCCTCCACCTCGAACAATTCCACGTTCGCGCCGTCAGCGATCCGCATCATCCGCATGGCGATGATGCGCGTGCCCGGCTCCAGGCCGTTCTTGTCGTACATCTCGTCGCCTTCCTGCGACTTGCCGCCCTTCTCGATCAGCGCGTAAAGCGTCTTTGCGCCGAACGCCTGCTGGAAGAACCGCTCCGCCGCCTCGATCGATGGCACCGTGATGCCGACATGTTCGATGCCCTTGATCACACCCACGTCCGTCTCCTGTATCGGCAAGAGAACGGCGCCATGCCCGAGCGGTTGCGTAACCGTGGACGGCATGGCTTGAGCGGCGGGAAAAAGCGCATATATACTGATCGTTATGGAATCGACCGCTGCACCGTCCCTGAAGGGCCGTCCGCGTGAGTTCTGCGTTGACGAGGCGCTGAGCAAGGCGCTGGGCGTGTTCTGGGCAAAGGGTTATGAGGGGGCCTCCATGGCCGACCTCACCGATGCCATGGGCATCACCAAGCCGAGCCTTTATGCCGCGTTCGGCAACAAGGAAGCCTTGTTTCACAAGGCGCTCGATCTCTACGAGGCAGAAAAGCTCGCTTATACCCGCGAGGCGCTGAAGCAGCCCACGGCAAGGGCGGTGGCGGAGCATTTCATGCGCGGCGCGATCGAGGCACAGACCAGCACCTGCGATCCCAAGGGATGCCTTGGCGTGATCAGCGCCACTGCCTGCGGCGCCGAAGCGGAATCGATCAAGGCCGATGTGATTGCCCGCCGCGCCTCATCGCAGGAGGCGCTGATCGAGCGCTTCCGCCAGGCGAAGCGCGATGGCGACCTGCCCGATCATGTCGAGCCTGAAAGCCTGACGCTGTACCTTTACGCCATCCTGCAGGGCATGGGCGTACAGTCCGGGTCCGGCGCCTCACGCGAGGAGCTGGAACGTGTCGTGGAGACCAGCCTCATGATGTGGCCCACCGCCTGAGCGGTGGACCCGTGAGGCTGGGGCGACTCTGCTCACGCTGTGTTGAACGACCTTTTTAGTAGGCCGGCGGATCGCTGGCGGGAAAGGATTCGTCCAGCGCCTCGTCCACGCGGGACCAGCGCGCTGGCGGATCCCTGACTTCCTCCGGCCCGGCGTTGCGCACCTGAACGAAGCTCCCCTTCTCGCCCGGCAGACGCGTCAGTGCCGCTGGTGCAATATGGGCTGTGGAAGGCGCGGTCTTCGCGCGGCGCCATCGTCCTCGTCCGACGATATATCCGACGCCCAGCGCCACCACGAACCACGGCCAGGGCGACGGCGCGGCAGGCGGAGTTGGCGTTGCCGCGTTGGGATAGATCCGCGGCAGATCGGCATGGATCGGCTTCAGATCCGCTGGAATTGGAACAGCCTCCATGGGCGGCGGCGACAAAGCGGCGCGGACCGGCGTTGGGTCGGGAGGTGCGACTTGAGCCGCCGCGGGATCGCCGGCCGTCTCGTCATGCCGCGGGGGCGTCACGGCGCCATTGGCTTCGGCAAAGGCGACGCCTGATTCCTCCTCCACCACGATCGTCGGCTGATCGGGGGGCGTCACCTCGCGCCGGTATTTGGTGTCCAGGCCCTCCGCAGCGCCTTCGCCGCGCAAGCCATTGTCCGCCGGTGCCTGGTGGTTGGCGGGATCCGCCATGCCGTACACGCGGGTATCCGGGTCTGCCATCAGCTTATCCTCTTCATCCTGTCTGACAAACCGACGGCGAGCCCGTGCGATCCCGATTGGCACACATGCGAAAGGGACGCGCGACGCCACGCCCGTGCGCCGGCGCGGCAGGATCGGGGCGACCGTAAAAGGATCAAGGCCTGGCAGACTAACGCAGCGGCCAGGTCCACATGACGAGCGGCGTCCCGACCAGCACGATCAGCAACGACAAGGGCGCGCCCAGCCGCGCATAGTCGCCGAACCGATAGCCCCCAGGGCCAAGCACCAGCGTATTGCACTGATGGCCGATGGGCGTCAGGAAATCGCAACCCGCGCCGATCGCCGTCGCAATCAGAAATGCCTCGGGGCGATAGCCCAGGTCGTTGGCAAAAACGGCGGCGATCGGCGCCATCACCAGCACGGTGGCGGCATTGTTGAGGAACGGCGTCACCGCCATCGCCGCCACCATGATCAGCGCCACCGCGCCCGAGGCCGGCAGGCTGGTGGCCAGGTCCGCCAGCCCCGTGGCGATCAGGTCCGACGCGCCGGTGGTCCGCAGCGAATCACTCACTGGGATCAGCGCGCCGAGCATGATCAGGATCGGCCATTCGATCGCCTGATAGGCCTCTCGCGTCGGCAGCGCGCCGGTCGCCACGACGATTCCCGCCGCCGCGAAGAAGGCCACCGCCACCGGCACCAGCTCCAGCGCGGTGGCGGTCATGGCGGCGGCCAGCACGATCAGCGGCAGCCAGCTGCGTCCGCTGCTGCCCAGGCGCAAGGTGCGCTCGGCCAGCGGGAGCACGCCCAGATCCTGCAGCCGGTCCGGAATGCGCGCGAGCGAGCCCTGCAGGACGATCACGTCGCCCGCCGCCAGCTTCGTCTGCCCCAGCCGGCGTGCCAGCCGCTCGCCGGCCCGTGACAGGGCGATCAGGTTCACGCCATAGCGCGACTGCATCCGAAGCCGTTCGGCGGTCTGGCCGACGAGCATCGAATTGGCACCGATCACGCCTTCGATCACGCCGATCTCGTCGCCCTCCTCCTCGCCGGTGAGTTCGCGATGCTCGCCCTCCAGCATCAGGCTGTCACTGGCGATGACGCGTTCCAGCGCGTCGGGCTCGCCCGCCATGATCAGGATATCGCCCTCGCGAAGCTCGACATGGCGCGCCGGCACCGTGCGCATCCCGGCGCGCAGCAGATTGGTGATGGCCACGTCGCGATCATGCCGTTGCAGGAAATCGCCAACGGTCTCGCCGATCGCCGGCGATCCTTCGGGAATGCACGCCTCGGTCACATAGCCGCTGATATCCAGCGCATCGCCCATGGTGGCGGTCGCGCGCCGATCGCGCGGCAGCAAGCGATAACCGAAGCGCAGGAAGATCATCCCGACGATCAGCAGGCTAAGGCCGGTCGGCAGGTAATCGAACATGCTGAACGGCTGCCCGGTCATGTCCTGCCGCACACGGCTGACGATGATATTGGGCGACGTGCCGACCAGCGTCATCAGCCCCCCGAGCAGCGAGGCGAAGGACATGGGCATCAGGAAGACGGACGGGCTAGTCTCGTTCTTCTTGGCCATCTGGAACGCGGCCGGCATCAGCATGGCCAGCGCCCCCACGTTCTTCACCAAAGCGGAGGCGACGCCGACCGACGCGGTCAGCAGCACGAGCTGCGAGCGGACCCGCTTGATCCGGCGCGAAACGAGCGCGAGCGCGCGTTCGATCAGCCCCGAGCGCTGCATCGCCGCCGACATCACCAGCGCCGATCCGACGATGATCACGATGTCGTCCGAAAAGCCGGAAAAGGCGTCCTCCGGCTTGACGATGCCCACCGCGAGCGCCGCCAGCAGCGCCAGGATCGCCGTCACGTCATAGCGGAAACGCCCCCAGATGAAGAAAGCCATCATGCCGGTGAGGACGGCCACCGACAGCCATTGCGGGGTCGTCATGCCCCGGGCCCTTCGGCCCCTGCCCTCACCACCTGTCGCTGCCGCGCAAACGCCAATTTCCCCGTCATGCCGCCGTAACGCGCCATGCGGGGAAAGGGCCCATGAAAATCAGATCGTTGCAGCTTCGGGATAGCGAAGGAGACCGGAGGGCGCCCATGGCTGCAAGCGCCCCCCGGTCAAGCGAGCTTCAGCCTAGAACTGATAGCCAAAGCCCGCATTCGCACCGCCGTAACCCTGGCTGTCGATGGTGGCGCCGACGCGGAAGATCGAATGGCCATCGTTCAGGAAGGTGGATGCGCCGATCGCGAGTGCCGATTGACCGCGATAGGTGCCGCCGCCAACCGCCACCATCGATCGGCCTGGCTCGTTCGCCTGCGGCAGGCCCGCCGCCGCCAGCGCCGAAGAGGTTCCCGCGCTGAGATCGCGACGAACCTCACGCAGGTTGAAATCCATCGATGACAGCGCCTGGTTCAGCCGAGTGTCGGTATAAGCATTCGCCTGGTTCACCGCGGTCTGAAGCCCGCTTTGCAACTGGCCCACGTTGACCGCGTCGGTGGCAGACGTGCCCGCCGCCACGTTGCGCAATACCACCGCGCTGCCCGTGGTGTTGAACGTCACCGATGTACGCCCCTGATCATATTGCACCGAATTGGCGCCCAGCGTCGCGGCCTGCTGCGCCACCTGATTGGTGGCATAAAGCTGGCCACCATTCACCGCCTGCGTCGATCCGGCGGCCACCGTGCCCGCAGCCACATTGTTCAGCGCCACCGCCGCGGCGGGATCTGCCCCCGCGAGCGTGATGCTGTTGGTTCGCGCGCCGGCCGCGTCGCGATCATATTGGACGCTATTTGACGCCTGGGTCGAAACGGCGAAGAGTTGCTGGCCGTTCACCGCGTCCGTCGAGGTGGCGGAAACGGCGCCCCCGGCGATGTTGTGGAGAGCGACGGGCGCAAGCGTGTCGGCGCCCACCAACGTCACGTCGTTGGTCAGCGTCCCGCCGTTCGGCGCGGTCGGATTGTCGGGATTGCTATATTGCACGGGGCTGACGGTGCTGCCGACAACCAGGTTGCTGAAATTGGTGATCGCCGTGGTGTTGGCGCTCACCTGCGCGTTGGTGCTGGCGAGCTGATCGCCGTTCACCGCATCGGTCGACCCCGCCACCACTGCGCCGGCCCGCACGTTGCGCAGGCCCACTGCGCCGCCGCTGGCGCCCACCAGCGTCGCGTCGTCCGTCACGGCGCCGCCATTGGGCGTCGTCGGCGCGGCCGCATCGGCATAGCGGAGCGGCTGATTGGCGAGGCCAGCGCTGATATTGGCGATCTGGGTAGTGTTCGCGTCCACCTGGGTCGTCAGATTCGTGATCGTACCGGTGTTGCCGGCGACCGCCTGGTTCGTGGCGAACAGTTGGTCGCCGTTTACCGCGTCGGTCGATCCGGTGGCCAGCGTTCCCGCCCGCAGATTGTGCAACCCGACGGGCCCGCCGCTTGCCCCGGCGAGGGTGGCGTCATCGGTGACCGTTCCGTCGTTCGGCACCGTGGGGCTGCCGGGCGAGGAGTAGCGAAC
>NZ_LSKH01000321.1:0-6308 GCF_001557395.1 Sphingomonas sp. CCH5-D11
GGGCAAGGTGGGTCGGGCCGGCTGTCACCGGATCCGCACGTTGGCCATGCGGTGGATTTCACGCCGTTCCTGAGCGATCTCGCCGCCTTCTGGACGCAATGGGACGTCGCCGGTCCACGTGTGGCAATCGGCCATTCGATGGGCGGCCACCTGGTGTTGCAGGCGATGCTGGAGCAGGCGATCACGCCCGATGCCGTCGTGCTGGTCGCACCGATGCTGGGGCTGAAGGCGCCGATCGCGCCGCGCTTTGGTGAATGGCTCGCCTGCACCATGCGCGACCTCGGCGATCCGGCGCGTGCGGCGTGGAAGGGCAATGAGCGGCCGGTCAGCCGATTGAAGCGGCAACAGCTGCTGACGGCGGACGTCAGCCGTTATGAAGACGAACAATGGTGGTACGACCAGGTGCCCGAGATCAAGCTGGGTCCGCCGAGCTGGTCATGGCTGGCGCAGGCCTTCGCCTCCACCCGCCGGCAGCGCAGCGATCCGCGCCTGCTTACACTGAAGACGGCGATCCTCATGCTGCTGGCCGACCGAGATGGCCTGGTTGACTCGCGTGCGGCGCTGGAGGTGGCGAGCCGCCTGCCGAATGCGGAGCTGCTGCGCTTCGGCGCGGAGTCGGCGCATGAGATCCTGCGTGAGGCCGATCCGGTGCGGGATCGGGCGCTCGCCGCCATTGATCAGTTCCTGCAGGCGCACGCGCGGTGATCCACGACATTGCCATCGTGGGTGCCGGTATGGCCGGCGCGTCGCTCGCGGCCGAAATAGGCACCCGGGCGCGCGTTCTGCTGATCGAGGCGGAGGAGATCGCCGGCTATCATGCCACCGGTCGCTCCGCGGCCTTCTGGTCGGAAACCTATGGTGGGCCTGGGATCCAGCCGCTCACCACGGCGTCGGGCGAGTATCTGCGGGCGGGCGGGTTTCTTGATCCCTTGGGTTCGCTGCACATCGGCCGCGCTGCCGAGCGGGAGGAGGCAGACGCTTTCCTCGCCGCCTTCGCCGGCAGCGGCGTGCCCCTGATCCCGGTTGATCCGCGCGATCACGTGCACGGTCTGCGTGCCGGCTGGACCATCGGCATCATGGAGCCGACCTGCGCCTACATCGACGTTGCCGCGCTGCACGCCGATGCCCTGGCGCGCGCGCGTCGCACCGGAGCCGACGTGCTGCTGCAGGCCGCGCTGACCAGCGCCGTCCGCCTGGACGGCCGATGGCGGCTCGAGACGACGGCCGGCACATACGAGGCGAGCGTGCTGGTCGATGCTGCCGGCGCCTGGGCCGACGAGATCGCGCGACGCGCCGGCGCCACGCCGCTGAACATCCAGCCCTACCGTCGCACTATGGTGCAGCTGAAGACCGATCCGGCGCCCGCGCCCGGCGTGCCACATGTCGTGCACGTCGGCGGCGATTTCTACTTCAAGCCGGAGGCGGGCGGTCGGCTATGGCTCAGCCCACATGACGAGACACCTACCGATCCGGCTGATGTCCAGCCGGAGGAGCTGGATGTTGCCATCGCGATCGACCGGTTCGAACAGGCGGTGGACTGGCGCATCACGCAGCTTGAGCGCAAATGGGCCGGGCTGCGCAGTTTTGCGCCGGATCGCCTGCCGGTCTATGGCTTCGCGGCCAATACGCCCGGCTTCTTCTGGTTCGCGGGGCAGGGCGGCTTCGGTATTCAGACCGCACCTGCCGCCGCCATGATCGGAGCCGCGTTGCTGCTTGGCGAGATCCCGGCGCTTGCCAGCGAGATCGACATTGCGCGCTATGCGCCGACGAGGTTCGGGTAGGCCTAGCGAAGGGCTTCAGCCGCGCTTGCCAGCAGCGACCGCGGCATCGCTCGCCAGACGGTCGGCGCGCTCATTCTCCGGATGGCCGGCATGCCCCTTCACCCACTGCCAATCCACCCGGTGCCGCGCGGCGGCATCGAGCAGCGCCTGCCACAGCTCGGCATTCTTGACCGGCTTCTTGTCCGCCGTCTTCCAGCCATTGCGCCGCCAGCCGTGGATCCACTTCGTCAGCCCATCCATCACGTAACGGCTGTCAGTATAGAGCGTCACGTGGCACGGCCGCGTAAAGGCGTTGAGCGCCTCGATGGCGGCGGTCAGCTCCATGCGGTTGTTGGTCGTCAGCGGTTCGCCTCCCGACAATTCCTTCTCGTGCGCGCCCATCCGCAGCACCGCGCCCCAGCCGCCTGGGCCAGGATTGCCCTTGCACGCGCCATCGGTGAACGCCTCCACCTTCGTCATTTCGGTCATTGAATGTGCGTCACCAGTGCCGGATTGTAGTGGGCGAGCCGCCGCACATAGGCGAGCGGATCCTTGCGCACGACCAGCGCATCCGCCGGCGTGTTGAGCCAGTCCCACGCGCGTGACAGGGCAAAACGGATGCACGCGCCGCTCGCCAAGGTGCCGAACTGCGCGCGCTCGAGTGTAGACAAGGGAAAGTGCCGCTCGTAGCCGGCAATCAGCGCGTCGCCGACCGCGGCGTCATAGCTGCCGCCCTTGGCGTCGAAGGACCAGGCGGTGTGCATCACCGCCAGATCGTACACGCGGATGTCGGTGCACGCGAAATAGAAGTCGATCAGCCCGGTGACCCGGTCTCCCAACATCAGCACATTGTCGGGGAACAGATCGGCGTGGATCGCGCTGCGCTCGAATTCGGTGCCCGGCCAGTCGGCTTCCACGTGATCCAGCGCAGTGCCGAGGTCATCGTACAACCCCGGCGCGATTTCATCGAGGCTGCGCCCACAGCGTTCGAACAGCGGTCGCCAGGTCTCGATCCCCATGGAGTTGGTGCGCACCGGCGCAAAATCGGCCACCGCGCGGTGCATCGCGCCCATTGCATCGCCAGCCGCCAGCGCCTGCGCTGGCGTCGGGTGTGACAGCGACACGCCGGAGAGGAACTTGATCAGGCAGGCGGGGCGACCCTCCAGCTCCTGGATCTCGCGCCCGTCGCGATCCTTGATCGCCGGCGGCACCGGCAGCCCCTTTGCATCGAGATGGTCGAGCAGCGCCATGAAAAAGGGTAGGTCATCCGCCGCTACCCGCTTCTCATACAGTGTCAGGATGTACCGTCCGCCGGTCGTGTCCACGAGATAATTGGAGTTCTCCACCCCTTCCGCAATGCCCTTTGCGGACACCAGCTCGCCGACGTCGTAGCGCCGCAGAAAGGCGGCAAGCGCTTCCGCCGACACATGAGTATAAACCGCCATTCGCGATCACCATGCCGGCGCGCCGGCATCCCCCTGCCAAGTCAATAAACGGATCGCCTCACCGGCAGCCCGCGCGATCGGTCCTAGGCGGCCGCCTCAAGCGAGCGGGGCAGCTTGAAGGCGATCGTCTCGCGCGTGGTCTCCTCCTCGCGCTCGCTCACCTCATATCGCGTTGACAGAAGATCTACGAGCTCGCGCACCAGAAGCTCCGGAGCCGATGCGCCTGCGCTCACTCCCAAGGTCCCAACCCCGTCCAGGAAGGACCAGTCGAGATCGCTGGCGCGCTGGATCAGCGTGGCGCGAATGCCTTCGCGCTCGGCTACTTCCACCAGACGCAGCGAATTGGAGGAGTTTGGCGCACCGATCACCAGCACGGCATCGCACGCGCTGGCGATCGCCTTCACCGCTGCCTGACGGTTGGACGTGGCGTAGCAAATGTCCTCGCCGCGCGGCGCCTGCATATTCGGGAAGCGCCGCTGCAGTACCCGCACGACCTCCGCCGTATCGTCCACCGACAGCGTGGTCTGCGTCAGAAAGGCGAGGTTCTCGGGATCCGCCGGCTGCAGCGCCTCCGCATCCGCGACATCCTCGATCAGCGTCATCGCGCCTTCGGGCACCTGACCGAAGGTGCCGATCACCTCCGGGTGACCGGCGTGGCCGATGAACAGGATGTGCCGCCCGGATGCGACCAGCCGCTCCGCCTGACGGTGCACCTTGGACACCAGCGGGCAGGTGGCGTCGAGATATTCCAGCCCGCGCGCCTCGGCATTGGCCGGCACCGATTTGGGCACGCCATGCGCGGAAAAGACCACCGGGGCGCCATCGGGCACCTCGTCCAGTTCCTCGACGAAGATCGCGCCCTTGGCCTTCAGCGTGTCGACCACGAACTTGTTATGGACGATCTCGTGCCGGACATAGACGGGCGCGCCGTGCTTCTCGATCGCGAGTTCGACGATGCGGATCGCGCGGTCCACTCCGGCGCAGAAGCCGCGGGGGGCGGCGATCAGCAGTTCGAGCGCTGGCTTGTCGGTCATCCCTGCCGCTTACGCGATTGCCTGCCCGCACGGAAGGCGGTTATGAGCGCCCGGGCACTTCGTACCCGTTCGTATAAGGTTTCTCCGCACGTGTCCTTTTGCACCCCAGCGTATCGCGCCGTCAGCCTCGTTCCGCTCGCCCTGGTCCTGCTTGCCGGCGGTTGCGCCAAGAGCGGCGACATCTCGGTCGATGGCGGGGTAGGCATCACCGCAGTGCGGTCCGCCTGTCCGGTGGTCGGCGTTCCTACCGGCACGGGGGATATAACCCTGTTCGATCCGCCCGCCAGCCGAGACGCCAGCGCGATCGACGTGACGGCGGTGATCACCAATGTTCGCAGCACTTGCGACGACAGCGGCGCCGAAGTGGTCAGCAACGTCACCTTTGACGTGCGCGCCCGTCGCGCACGCACGGATGGTGCGCGCGAAGTGACGTTGCCGTATTTCATCACGATCGTTCGCGGCGGCACGCAGGTGGTCGCCAAGCGGGTCGGCGCCGTCGCTGTCCGGTTCGAAGCCGGGCAGGCGCTCGCCAGCACGTCCGCGCAAGGGAGCGCCACCGTGAACCGCTCGGCGGCAACCTTGCCCGACTCGGTGCGCGAACAGCTCACGCGCAAGCGCAAGGCGGGCGATCAGGACGCCGCGGTCGATCCGCTGTCCACGCCGGAGGTTCGCCAGGCGGTGCTGTCCGCCAGCTTCGAGGCGCTGGTCGGCTTTCAGCTGACCGACGATCAACTGCGCTACAACGCGCAGCGCTGAAGGCTTACCCAAAGTAGCGGCCGCACCTGGGCGATTGACTCGTCTCCCGGGCGCGGCCACAGCGCGAAGGTCGATGCCGGGCAACCGGGATGGGCGCGCGGGAGAGTGCGACCGGCCTTTCAGGCCAGCAATGTCGCCGCCGAAGGAGCAACCACCCCGGAATCTCTCAGGCAACAGGGACCGCGCAGCCCGATTCGACGCTCTGGAAAGCGGCCTTGGCTTTGCCCTGGCCCACCGAAGGGGTAACTTCGCGACTGGCGGGGGAAAGCTCTCAGGTTCCGTGACAGAGGGGGTTCGGTTCGTATCGCCAGCAGTGGCGGACGATCGCCCTTGCTGACGGAATTGCCGTGATGAGCGACCAGGACGAAGACGTAATCATCGAAACCATGACGCTGCCGCTGGATGGCTGGCATCGGGCGCGCGGCGGCCGGATGGTCGAGTTCGCGGGCTATTGGATGCCGGTCCAGTATGAAGGCATCATGGCCGAGCATCTGTGGACGCGCGAGAGCGCCGGCCTCTTCGATGTCAGCCACATGGGTCAGATCACCTTCCGCGGCGACGGGCTTGTGCCCGCGCTCGAGGCGATGATGCCTGCCGATATCGCCGGCCTTGCGCTGAACCGCGCACGCTATTCGCTGCTGCTGGACGACCATGGCGGCGTGCTCGACGATCTGATGCTTACGCGCCAGCCCGCGGATGAGGACGGCGAGCGCATCTATATGGTCGTGAACGGCGCGACCAAATATGACGATATCGCGCACATGCTCGATCATCTGCCGGACGATATCACGCTTAACCTGATGGAGGACCATGCGCTGCTGGCGCTTCAGGGGCCGAAGGCTGTGGATGCGCTGATGCCGCTGGTGCCTGGCGTCGATGCGCTCGTGTTCATGCAGGGCGCCGCCTTCACCTGGCAGGAGCATGAGCTGTGGATCAGCCGCTCCGGCTATACCGGCGAGGACGGCTTTGAAATCTCGATCCCGGCGGAGGGTGCAGAAGCCTTCGCCGATGCGCTGCTGGCGCAGCCCGAAGTGAAGCCGATCGGCCTTGGCGCGCGCGATTCCCTGCGGCTGGAGGCGGGCCTGCCGCTCTATGGCCATGATCTGTCGCCCGAGACGACGCCGGTCATGGCCGATCTCGGCTTTGCCCTGTTCAAGCGCCGCCGCGAGGAGGGCGGCTTCCCCGGCGCGGAGCGCCTGTTGGCAGAACGGGAGAATGGCCCCGCCACGAAGCGCGTTGGCCTGCTCGTCGAGGGCCGTCAGCCGGTACGCGAGGGCGCAAGCGTTGTTGACGCCGCGGGCAGCATCGTCGGC
>NZ_LSKH01000322.1:0-33988 GCF_001557395.1 Sphingomonas sp. CCH5-D11
GGCGGTGACCCAGCCGGCGACCAGCGACGACGTGCCGCGGATCGAGCGGCCGGCAGGCTGGGCGCCCGACTGGACGCCGGCCGGCGTGACGGCGCAAAGGGCCAAGCTTGCCGCGTTCGATGCCCGCTGGAAAGCGCTGGCGAGCGCCCCGCGCAGCCCGCAGGAAAGAACCGACTATCGCCTCGTCGGATCGGCGCTGGCGCGGGTGCATTGGGAGCTGGATCACGTCGCCGCGTGGCAGCGCCAGCCGCATTTCTATGTCGCGCAGGCGATCGAGCCGGTGTTCGAGGTGCTGCTGCCTCCGCCGCCGGTGGAGCGCGCGCGCATCGACGAAGTGATCCGGCTGCTCGGCCGCGTGCCGGCGACGCTCGCGGCGGGGCGGGCGAACCTGACCGACATGCGCGGGCCGTTCGTCGCGATCGCGCGTGCGCAGATCGACGAGGTGCCGGCCAGCCTGAACGGCATGGCGGCGGGGCTGACGCCCTTTGCCGATGCCGCGCAGGCGGCGAAGCTCAAGGTGGCGGTTGCGGCGGCGATCGAGGCATTTGCGGAGTTCGGCGCCTATCTGAAGGCGAAGCAGGGCGGCTTGCCGGCCACGACGGCAGTGGGCGCGGACGCCTATCGCTTCTTCCTCGACCAGGTCGCGCTGATCCCGCATGCTCCCGAAGAGCTGCTGGTGATGGGCCGGCAGGAATGGGCACGCGCCGTGCTGTTCGAGACGCTGGAGCGCAACCGCAATCGGGGCGTGGCGGAGCTGCCCATCGGCGCTTCGATCGGCGCAGTGACCGCGCGGCTCGATGCCGAGGAACTGAAGGTGCGGCGCTTCCTGACCGAGCAGCGGCTGCTGACGGTGCCGGACTGGGTGGGCCATTACAATGCGCTGCCATTCCCGGCCTATCTCGCGCCGATCGGCTGGCTGGGACGGACGTTCGACCTGACCGGCCCGTCGCGCGTGGGGCAGAATGCGACGGTCTATCTGCCCGATCCGTCGCCCAAGCTCGGCTATTTCAACCTGTCGATCACGCGCGATCCGCGTCCGATCATCGTGCACGAGGGCGTGCCAGGGCACTTCTTCCAGTTGAGCCTCGGCTGGAAACATCCCGATCCGCTGCGCCGCCATTATTACGACAGCGCCGCCAATGAGGGCACCGGCTTCTATGCCGAGGAAATGATGCTGCAGGCGGGCCTGTGGGCCGATGCGCCCAAGACGCGCGAGATCATTTACAATTTCGCGCGGCTGCGCGCGCTGCGCGTCGAGGTGGACGTGAAGCTGGCGCTCGGCGCGTTCTCGATCGCGCAGGCGGCGGATTACCTCGAGAAAACGGTGCCGATGGACCGTGCCACCGCGCTGGAGGAAGCCGCGTTCTTCGCTGCCGCGCCCGGCCAGGCGATCAGCTACCAGATCGGCAAGATGCAGACGCTGGAGTTCCTTGCCGAGGCGCGGATCCGCGAGGGTGACGCGTTCGACCTGCGCCGTTTCCACGATTTCCTGTGGCTGAACGGCAATGTGCCGATCGCGCTGCAACGCGACGAATATCTGGCCACTCTGGGGGAGCGCTGAGCCATGCGGCTGATCACGTTGAACGAGCCGGTGTCGGGATTGTCGGCGCGCTGCGAGCTGCTGGAGGCGGCAGCGCCGCAATCCTGTGCGTTCCTGTGGGACCTGGCCGAGCGCAAGGCCGGGTTCGAGGCGCTGCATGCGATCTGGACCGGGCCGGAAATCTCCGTGCCGATGCCGGCGAGCACGCTGCCCGCGGGCATGGCGACGCCGCCGATCCCGTTCGAGAACGCCACCTCCTATCCCGATACCGGCGACATCGTGCTGGCGTATCTGGCGGCGGGAAGCACCAAGGGGCTGCCACCGGGCGAATTCTACGACATCGGGCTGTTCTACGGCCCGGGCGGGCGGCTGCTGATGCCGTTCGGCTGGATCCAGGCGAACGTGTGCGCGCGCATCCTGCCCGAGGACCTCGCCAAGGCGCAGGCCGATTGCCGCACGATCCGGCGCAACGGCGCCTGCACCATCACGCTCGCCACCGCCTGAGGATCGCCGCGCCATGACCTATGCCGATCTGATGGACCTCTTGGGCAATTGGTTCCTGCCCGGATCGCTGATCGCGGTGATGGCCTCGATGGGCCTGTCGCTGACCGCCGACGACTTCCGCCAGGTGTTCCGCAACAAGCGCGCGCTGATCTTCGGCGTGTGTTCGATGCTGATCGTGCCGCCGGCGATCGGGCTGACGCTGGCGCTGACCGTCGCCCCTACGCCGGCGCTGGCCGTCGGCTTCGTGCTGCTCGCGACCACGCCCGGCGGGATGCTGTCCAACCTGTTCACCGACATGGCGAAAGGCGACCTGGCGCTGTCCATGTCGATGACCTTGCTGCTCAGCATGATCTACATCTTCGTCATTCCCTTTTATGCGCATTTCGCGCTGCTCCACTTCATGGGGCTGGAAGCGGACGTGCAGGTGCCGCTGGCGTCCTTTTTCTGGGACATCTTCTCGATCACGGTGCTGCCAGCGGCGGTCGGCTTTACGGTGCGTGCGCTGCGGCCCGCCTTCGCGATCTGGTTCAAGCGGTACCTGAAGAACGCCGCGACGATCGTGCTGTTCAGCTCGTTCGGCGTCATCCTGGTCGATCAGATCCCGGTGCTGCGGCAGAATCTGGGCGCGCTGTTCTGGATCACCGTGGCGCTCAACCTGATCATGGTCTGCGTGGTGATGACGATCGTGCGCTTCGCCGGGTTCAGCCGCCGCGAGAATATCGCGATCGGCGTCGAGCATCTGATGCGGCAGGAAGGCACCGCCATTTTCATCGCGGTTTCCATTGTCGGCAACAATGAGATGTCATTGCCGATGATCATGAACACGCCCGTCGCGCTCTGCTTCGTGCTGCTCTTCGTTGCCATCGCGCGGCGGATCGAGCGCACGCCGCAGGTCGCGCCGGTGACTGCCTGAGCCACGCTTGACGAAACCAGCGCCGGCCGCGGCGCGACAGGAAAGTATGAGTATCATGACGTTGCCCCAGTCTGCGGGTGTCGTGCCGGCACCAGGCGCGCCGCACGCGACGAACCCCGGTCCCCTTCGCGCGAAGATGCGGTGATGCTGCACCAGCCGATCCGTCCTCCGGTGGACGAGCTGCCCTCATCGGCGACGGTCTGGTCGGCGACTGCCGTGCCGGCGCCGACATTGCCGTCACTGGCCGGTGACCTCGACACGGACGTGCTGGTGATCGGCGGCGGCGTGGCCGGGCTGACCACCGCGCTGCGCCTGGCCGAAGCCGGCGTCCAGACCGTGCTGCTGGAGGCGGGCCAGCCCGGCGACGGCGCCACTGGATGGAGCGGCGGGCTGATCGCGCCTGATTATATCCGGCACACGCCCGAGACGATCGGGCGCGTGCTGGGCCGCGCCAAGGCGGAGAAGCTGACGCGCATGGTGGGCGGCTCCGCCCGCGGCGTCTTTGACCTGATCGCCCGCCACGGGCTGGAGTGCGAGGCGCGCGAGGACGGCTTTTACGCGCCGGCGCACAATGCCGCGCTTGCGGAGACACAGCGGCGCGTTGCCAACCAATGGTCGTCGCGGCGCTTCAAGGTTTCGTTCGTGGAGGGCGAGCGGATCGAGCAGGTGTTCGGCGCCGAGCGTTACGTCGGTGCCTTGCGGTTTGCCGAGGGCGGGAGCGTCAATCCCCTGGGCTATGCGCGCGGGATGGCAGCGGCGGCGCGGCGGCTGGGCGCCGGCGTGTATGCCGACAGCCGGGTGCACGCGTTGCGGCGCGAGGGCGATCGCTGGGTGGCGCGCACCCCCGGCGGCACCGTTACGGCGCGGCGACTGGTGCTGGCGGCCAATGGTGGCAATGCGGGCCTGCACCCCGCGCTGCGGCGCACGGCGCTGCCGCTGCACGTGATCCAGTTCGCCACCGCCCCGCTATCGCCCGAGGAGCGCGCCGTGATCCTGCCGGAGGGCGGGGCGTTCACCGACAAGGTGCCGTATCTGTTCACCGCGCGCATCGACGATCATGGCCATCTGATTTCCGCCTTTGCCACCTCTTATCTGGTCAAGGGGCAGCGTGCCCATGTGCGCGAGGCGCGGCGGCGGGTGGCGCAGCATTTCGCCGCCCTGCCGAACCCGCGTATCGATTATCTGTGGGAAGGGGTGGCGTGGCTCAACGCATCCTTCCTGCCCGAAGTCTATGATCTGGGCGATGGCGCCTTTGCGATACAGGCCGACAATGGCCGCGGCATTTCGCTCAACACGATGATCGGCACGGAGATGGGCGCGATGCTGGCGTCGAACGATCGCGAGGCGCTGTCCGTGACGCCGCGCGCACCGACGCCGATCCGCATGCATGCAGGCGCGGCGATGCTGCCCAAGGTGCTGATGTCGATGGCTTACCTGTCAAACTGACGTGGCGCGGGTGTGTTTCACCCGACGATAAGGCTGTCGATCCTGAGCTTGCGCAGATATCGGCGCGCGGGGTGGATGCGGGGATCCGGGTCGGATGCGCTAGCAGCATCCGTTTGCCCTGAGCCTGCCGGAAGGGCGTGTCACGCAGGCCAGCGCTCGGGGCACGTGCTTCGACAGGCTCGGCACACTTGGGATGCAAAGCGGTGCGACCATTCGTCATGCCGGGCTTGTCCCGGCATTCAACCGTCGGATGGCGCTATCGCTCGCTCCTCCTGCCTTGGCGTAAGCGGCACGGATCCCGGCTCACGGCCGGGTGACAGTGAAAGCAGGAAATCGCACCGGCCTCATGTTCCAGTCCGGCTCGGAAAGCTGGGCCGCTACG
Organism: Sphingomonas sp. CCH5-D11; assembly: GCF_001557395.1. Taxonomy (NCBI): domain Bacteria; kingdom Pseudomonadati; phylum Pseudomonadota; class Alphaproteobacteria; order Sphingomonadales; family Sphingomonadaceae; genus Sphingomonas; species Sphingomonas sp. CCH5-D11. Next base: position 4,786 of record NZ_LSKH01000322.1, read on the forward strand.
ACGCCAGCGCCTGCCCCAATGCCACGCCATCCTCGTCCGCCAGCGCTGCTTCGCGCAGGCGCCGGATGCCCGCGGCGTCCAGCCCGCCGGCGCGGTAACGATCGGTGATGCGCATGTAATTGCCCAGTCCGCGCGCGAACGTGTCGCCATAGCCCTTGATCAGCCGCTGGCATTTGACGAGTTCGAGGCCGGCGTCTGGCGCGGCGTCGTGCACCAGCGCCAGCCAGTCCGCGATCCGCGCCTGTTCGTGGCCGTAGCGAAGGGTGCCGCGGCGCCAGCGGCGCATGGCGGCGAGCAGCCACAGGACGATGAACCAGCGCACGCTGGTCGTCTCGACGTGGCGCCCCTTGCGGAACATGGGGGCGAGCCATTGGCCAAGACGCTCGCTGGCGAGGATGCGCCCGCCGAGCCAGCCCGGGAGCGTCTCGCAGATCTCCTCCAGGCGCGGGTGCATATATTCGGTGACGGCGATGATCTGGTCGGGCTTCGCCTTCACCTCGCCGCGCACGCGGGCGAGGCGCGTCTCGCGCACCTTAAGGTCGGCGACGCGGATCGTGTCATCATAGGCCATCCATAGCGCGAGATGGCGGGCGGCTTCGGTCAGCACCGCGGGATCGTCGCTCACGGCGACGAGCCGGTCGAGGTACAGGCCGGCGTAAGCGGCGTCCTGATAGTCCATCAGGCGGCGAACGCCCTCGATGGCGAAGGCGTGCGCCTCCACCGGCAGTTGCGCCTGTATCCGGGCGAGCAGCGCACGGCCGGCAGGGGAGGTCGGCACGGTCGCGGGCGCGGCGATCAAGGCCGGCTCGGGATGGCCCTGGGCGGCTTCGAACCCTGCGTCGAACCCTTTGAGGCTCGCCTCGACCGCCTTGCCGCCAGCGCGGATTGCGGCCTCATACGCCTCGCGTGGGAAGGGGAGCGCCTCGCTGCCGGCCAGCGCGCCGAACATGACGGAGCTGATCACCGTACCGGCACGGTCGGCGGCGGCGTCCATGTCGAAGCCGATGAAGCGCCTCGACCGTTCCTGCGCGGCCGCGACGATCCGCTCGCCACTGGCGCGGCCGTCGCCCATCGCCGACTTCTCGTCGATGGCATAGACGCGGTGGGTGGAACCGATCAGCACTGTCTGCTTGCCGACGAAACCGCGCAGGATCGCGCGGCCGGCCTCCATCAGCTCGGACGCGACGACCACGTCGACGTCGCCCGGCACGGGGGTGAGCGCCAGCACCGGCTCGCTGTCGCCGGCTGGGATCATCTCGACATAATAGATCGTGGCGCCGGTGCGCTGCGCGACGCCCGGGACCGAGGTTCCTTGCGCGACATAGCCGTTGGCTTCGCCGAGCTGCACCACCCAGTCGGCAAGCACGCCGCCCCCTTGGCCGCCGAGGCCCAGGATGGCGATGGTGATGCGCCGACCCGTCTTCGAGATCTCTTCCATCAGAATGCCCTCGCGGCGATCGAGCGGCTGGTGCGCCGCTGCAGCGCGCCGATCACCCAGTCGCGGACCCGCTGCCGCCACCGGTCGCGGCGGTCGGGATTGGCGATGATCTGGGCCTTGTAGAAGCTGGGGCAGAGCACCGCGGCATGGCTCACCTCGCCGCAGACGCCGCAGCCGACGCAGCTGTTCTCGACATGCGCGATCGGATCCTGGCGCAGCGGATCGGGATTGGGCTTGATCGTCAGCGAGGGGCAGCCGGAGAGACGGATGCAGCTGTGGTCGCCGGTGCAGGTGTCGGGATCGACGCCGAACCGCTCGCGCACGACGCGCTCGCCGTTCTTGATCGCCTTGGCCATCAAGGGCTTTACGCGGCGCTGGCGGTTGAGCTGGCATTCGGACTGGGCAACCAGCACCTTGGGGCCCTTTTCGGGCGCGACCAGCGCATCACGGATGGCGTCGCGCATACCGGCGACGTCATAGGTGCGCGTCATTGTTTTTGCCCAGCCGATGCCGACGCCGCGCACGGCCTTTTCGATCGGATTATTGGTCTTGCGGTGTGGCGGTTTCGCGCGCGAGGAGAGGATGTCCTGGCCCCCCGTGGCGGCGGAATAGCCGTTGTCGACGATGATGGTAAGGTTATCGTCCTGGTTGAAGACGGCGTTGCCGATGCCGGAGGTGAGGCCGTTATGCCAGAAGCCGCCATCACCCATGATCGCGATCGCGCGCTTGTCGCGGGGCTTGAAGGCGGAGGCGCCGGCGGTGCCCAGGCCATAGCCCATCGTGGTGTTGCCGATATGGAAGGGCGGCAGGATCGAGAACAGGTGGCAGCCGATGTCGGCCGAGACGTGGAACGCGCCGAGTTCCTTCTGCACCAGCTTCATCGCGGAGAAGATCGGGCGCTCGGGGCAGCCGGTGCAGAAGCCGGCGGGGCGTTGCGGGACCATCGCGGGTGACAGCGCGGGCGCGGGGGCCGGCGCTGCCTCGGGCGGCGCGCGGTCGGGGGCATGGGCGCGGAGGAACTTGGCGATGCCGTCGCGGATCACCGCGCCACCATATTCGCCGGCGCGGGGGAGGACGTCCTTGCCGACGATCTTCGTCTGGAGATCGGCGCGGCGGACGAGCGTGTTGAGCTCGTGCTCGATGAATTCGGGCTGGCCTTCCTCGATCACCAGCACCGCGCTCTTGCCCGCACAGAAGTCGCGGACCTCGTCGGGGATCAGGGGGTAGGTGACGTTGAGGACGTAGATCGGCAGCTTGGCATTGCCATAGGCGTCCGACAGGTCGAGCAGTTCGAGCGCGCGGTTCAGCGAGTTGAACAGGCCGCCCTGCACGATGATGCCGATGTCGTCGTCACGCGTACCGAAATGCTCGTTGAGCTTGTGCGTGCGGATGAAATCGAGCGCGGCGGGCCAGCGCTGTTCGATCTTCTCGACTTCGTGGAGGAAGTTCGCTGGCGGGAGCACGATGCGGTCGGTGTCCCGCACCGGGGCCTCGGCGGCTTCGGCCACCGTCAGCGGCGGGCGCTTATTGTCCTTGGCGACGAAGCTGCCCGTCACGTGGCAGGCGCGCACGCGCAATTCGAGCATCACCGGCGTGTTGCTCGCCTCGGAGAGCTGGAAGCCCTTTTCCACCATGTCGACAATCGCGGTGAGGTTCGGCCGCGGATCGAGCAGCCACATCTGCGACTTCATCGCGAAGGCGTGGGTGCGCTCCTGCATGATCGAGGAGCCCTCGCCATAATCCTCTCCGAGGATGACGAGCGCGCCGCCGGTGACGCCGCCCGACGCGACGTTGGAGAGCGCATCGGACGCCACATTGGTGCCGACGACCGACTTCCACGCCACCGCGCCGCGCAGCGGATAATTCACCGAGGCGGCAAGCATCGCGGCGGCGGTCGCCTCGCTGGCGGAGGATTCGAAGTGGACGCCAAGTTCGCGCATCAGGTCATTCGCGTCGGCGAACACGTCCATCAGATGGCTGATCGGCGAGCCCTGATAGCCGCCGACATAGGCCACGCCCGATTGCAGCAGCGCCTTGGTGACGGCGAGAATGCCCTCGCCGTGAAAGACATCGCCGTCGCCGAGCCTGAGCTGCTCGACCTCCGCCTTGAACGACCGCTCCGCCATCGCCTCAGCCGGCCACGAAGGCGAGGACGCGCAACGGGCTGCCCGAGCCGCCGGCGATCTTGAGCGGGGTCGCCACGACCAGCGCGCCGGTCGGCGGAAGGAGATCGAGGTTCGCCAGGCATTGCAGGCCGTAGCGGCCCGCGGCGTGGAAGAAGCTGTGCGCCGGATATGCCGGCTCCAGCAGATGCGCCTGGCCGGCATCGGTGCCGATCGTCTCGACGCCGAAGCCGTGCGCGTCGCGCTCGTCGACGAGGAAGCGCACCGCCTCCACCGACGGGCCCGGGGTGTGCGCGCCGTCCTCGCGGCGATTGGTGTAGGCTTCGCCCTCGCGCTTCGACCAGTCCGTGCGCAGCATCACCCAGCTGCGCGGCGGGATTTGGCCGTATTCGGCCTCCCATGCTTCGATATCTTCGACGGTGAGGAGGTAATCGGGGTCCGCGGCGCATTGGGTGCTGATGTCGATCACCACCGCGGGAGCGACGAAATCGGCGGGCGGCACGGTGTCGAGCGCGTTGTTGGGCAGATCCTTGCCAGTGACCCAATGGATCGGCGCATCGAAATGCGTGCCGGTATGCTCACCGACGGTGAAATTGTTCCAATACCAGGCGACGCCGCGTTCATCGTAGCGCGAGATTTCCTGCTGGCTGAAGCCGGCGCACTGGCCGAACTCGGGCGGCAGGACGAGCGTGGGCGTGTCGGGCGACAGCGTCTGCGTGAGGTCGATCGTGCGGATCGCGCCGGTGGCGATGCCGGTGGCGAAATCGTTGAGGGTCTGGCTGGTCATGCGTGGTCCTTTCGGGGCCAATGCGTGCGAGGATGACGCGGCGAGCGTGCGGCTTCAACGGCAAGATCGTTGCGCCATACGCGACGATTCCGCGTCATCGTTGCGTCACATGGAAGCAAAAAGCGCTTGTGCGGTCAACGCAAACATGCGCCAAATCACGTGCAATTCGTTATATCGAGAAATGGGGGTCGGCGATGGCGGATCGGCGGATGGTGCGCGCGTGGGTGTCGGGGATGCTGGGGGCGGTGGTTCTGTCGTCGCCGGTGGTTGCTCAAACGAAGCGCGCCATTCCCGAGACGACCGACGATGTGCGCCGCATCCCGATCCCGCCGATCGATCGCAGCCGAGAGCCGATCCTGGTGCTGACCGGCGGCACGTTGATCGACGGTCGCGGCGGTGCGCCGATCGCCAATGCGGTGGTGGTGACGCAGGGTGACCGCATCCTCGCCGCCGGCCCGGCCGCGAGCACGCCGGTGCCCGCCAATGCCGCGCGCACGATCGACGCCACGGGCATGTTCGTGATGCCGGGGCTGATCGACCTGCACATCCATTTCACGCAGCAGCGCGGGCCAAACATGGGGGCCTATTCGGACGGCCCGGCCGCCGCCGCCATCCGCGGCACGGCGCTGGCGAGCCAGCTGGTCGACGCGGGCATCACTGCCGCGCGCGACGTGGGGACGATGGACGACGTCGCGCTGCGCATCAAGGAAGCGGTCGACCGCGGCATCATCCGGGGTCCCCGCGTCATGTGGAGCGGGCGGATCATCTCCAGCACCAGCGGCCATGGCGACGAAGTGACCTCGACCGCCACGGGGCGGCAGAAGCCGGGGCTGGGCGGCGCATCGCACGGCAACAACGGCCCGTGGGAATGGCGCGCGGCGGTGCGCGAGCAGGTGCGCGTGCTGGCCGACTGGATCAAGCTCGGCGCGCCGGGCGACCAGGAGGAAATCGCCGCCGCGATCGACGAGGCGCATTCGCTGGGCGTGCCGGTGGCGATCGACAGCTACGGCAAATACACCGACTGGGCGATCGCGGCCGGCGTCGACACGCTGGAGCACCCGCTCGACATGAGCGACCAGGCCGTGCCGCTGATGAAGAAGCACGGCACGGCGTTCGTGCCGACGATCGGCGCCTTCGATAACCTGCTGGAGGGCGGCTATCCGACCGCCGGCATCCCCACCGGCGGCTTCTACCACACCCATTCGCGCCGCTTCGTCATCGATCAAGGCGATCACCTGAAGCGCGTCGCCGAGGCGCATCGCGCGGGCGTGCCGATCGGGGTGGGGACGGACATCCCGTTCGAGAATGAAGTGCGCTACCCGGACGCTTATTTCCGGGAGCTGGATTATCTGCGCCAGGCGGGAATGAGCAACGCCGACGTGCTCGCCTCCGCAACGCGCGTTGGGGCGACAATCATGCGGATGGGCGACAAGCTCGGCACGGTGGAGCCGGGCAAGATCGCCGACCTGCTGGTGGTGGGCGCGAACCCGCTGGCGGACCTCAAGAACCTGCGACAGGTGCGGTACGTGGTGGCGGACGGGAAGATCGTGGTCGCGCGGTAAAGGGCTGGCGTTCTGTTGGTGGCTGCCCTTGCGGGGAGGGTGATGTCCGTTGTTGGGAGGTTAGCGGACGAAGAACTTCGCAATTCTAGCGGGCCAAAATCGCAATTACGGGCGCGAGTAAGGCATATACGGCAACGATCACTCTCGTACTGTTCGCGTATCCCCGCCGAGCCAAAAACCAACCGAACAACAGCGGCAAAGTCAGAAGAGCAAGCATAAGAGGGCCGCTAATATGGCGACTTTCTGAGTCGCTTTGATCAACACCGGATTGGCTGGTCACGTCAGGCATTGCCTCTTCTAACCATCAGCACTTGTCGTCCGCAAATGGGCGAAAGGCGACGTTTCCTTATAGCGCACGATTATTGACTCGCGTTGGTGAGTCTAGTGCCGCAGCGCTCGCAGAACCGACCTTGCCTCCGCGGCAAGATCACTGCCGTCTTTTAGTTTCTCGTGATGGAACTTGACCTGCCAAAGCGCATCCGCTTCTACGATGGAGAAACCACATGACATAAACAAGCCAACTTCGATAGACTGCTCGTTGCAGATCACGGCTCCCCATGGCATCTGCTTTAGAACAACATCCCCCTTTTTACTTCCGTATCTCGAACGATCTGATTTTTCAAATCGTGGATCATATTCGAACGTTAGACTGCGCTCCGTCAATCTACCATGCTGCATGTTTGTAGAAAATTGAACATATCCCGCATCTACAGAGACTGGCTTGATCACAGATGAGTCTTCCGGGATCGCGTAGGTCGAAGACCCGATTGTAACCAAGTCACCTCCGCGGGCGACGCCGCCAGCGATTATCAAGACGATTACAAACCCCGTTGAAAGCAGCAGGCTCCAAGGGCGATCACCAAGCCACATCGATCATCCTAGTCGAAGCCATCCAGGTTGCTGATCACTGCCAAGCCCTAAAATCACGTGTATGACGATACCGCCATGTCCACTTTTGGCCGTTTTCAGCCCGACAGCTTTCGGGATCGTCGGCGGGTTTCATAGACGCCCGGAACGTGGTGGATGCGGTCATTGTCAAGCGCGCACGGCTTCGGCATCGTTGATGGATGTTTCAAGCGCTCCGATTGGCTATGCTTGTTGCTGCTCCGCTTGCCACGCCGGCGTGTGTAGGCCGAACAGCCCCGACGCCGTTTGGCGTGACCATTCGCGGGTCTACCTCCGCCTGCAACATCGAGGTTGGAGGGAAAAGAGTTACGACGGATGAATTGCTGGTTCTCGGTCGTTCAGCGGTAAAGTCCGCACAACGCGCCTATGTCGAACAGGACATGGCGGAAGTTCCTTGGCGTTGCGTCGCTGGTGTAATCTACGCGCTGCAAATGGCAGGGTTCAAGATTGTCAACGTAACGGGGCGCGAGCGCTGAACCGGAAGTGGCGCAACGTCCGCAAATCGGCGTCTTCAGCGCGGCCTGTTTCTCTCAGGTTTCCGGCGACCACGGGCGCCCGGAGTTGGCGGGAGAGCGACTATTGCGGGCATTGAGGTAGAGTGAGATCTTGTTGGCGCAGCGTCGAGGGAGATCGCCATGCTCGAAGGTTTCGCGCTCCTCGCAGCCATGATCTCACAGCAGGTGCCGCCTGTTCCCGGCGGCTGCACCGAGCCTGCGGCCGAGAACAGGGGGAAGTCGGGCTGCTTCCTGAGCACGGAGATCTCGCTCGGCTCGCCTCCCGCGACGCTCTACTGGCACATCGTTCCCGCCAGGGACGAAGCGGAGGCACATCGGCTTGGTAGAGGGCGCGCCTAGAGCGTCGCCGTGCAGGCTCATGACCGCTGGTGGCTGTACGTCCTGTCTGCGCAGAAAGTCGTCAGGTCATTGCCGCCGCATCATGTCGCGGGGCCATTTCATTCGACAAAGGGAAAGCCGATCACGGCCCGGTTCATGGAATCATGGTTCCCGGCCGGCATGCGCACGCGCGTGCACAGCCACTCCGGGCCGGAGGGCTTCTACGTTATCGACGGTGAGCAATGCACGCAGAGCCCGACCGATCGGCGCGTCATCAAGGCCGGTGAAAGCTATATCGTGCCGGGTGGCGCACACCTGCAGGCGGCACCAAAAGGGCGCCGCAGCCTCGTGCTGATCCTGGCACCTGCGGGCGAGCCCTGGATGCGCCTGAACGACGATTGGAAAGGCGGCGATTTCTGTCGCTGAACATCCGCTAGGCGGCGATCCCGGACGGTGGAATCGGCTGAGACGGCTGTTCGCCAGCGGATACCCTTTCACCATCGTCGCGCAGGCGGGGATCCGTGGTCTCCGCGCAGCGCAAGAGGAGCGCGTCCGGAAAGCGGAGTGGCGGGGAAGGCGGCGGAGGGTAGCGCCCGTGGCGTTCCCTCCATCATGCGGGCGAATGGAGGGAATGAAGGGCGTACCCGCCCGCTTTACTCGATCGGCAGCTTGCTCAAATTCGCGCCGATCTTGTGCAAGGTGCGCAGCAGGTGGGCGATGTCGCGGTTGCTGATGCCTTCCATCGCGCGGTCGAACTGGCGGCCGACGATGGGGGTCAGCTTGCGCAGCATCTGCTGGCCCGCGGGGCTCAGCGTCACGTCGGTGATGCGGTTGTCGTCGGCGTTGGGCTCGGTGGTGACGAGGCCCTGTTCGACCATGCGGTCGATGATCCGGCTGACCGTGGAGCGCTTGGTCAGCGCGGCTTCTGCGATCGTGCCGATCGAGGCGGGTGCGCGTTCGCGCAACACGGTGAGGATGCGATAAATGGGTTTGGACACGCCGTGCTTGTGCAGCACCTTGTCCATGTCCTCATGATATTTGAAGTCGGCGTGAGCGATCAAGTAGAAGGGCGAATTCTCCAGCCGGAAACTCGGGCTGTTCGGGTCATAGCTACTGCGGTTTTCCATTCGATCCTCTGCCATGCCCCGGCTTCTCTGGCCGCCATTGCTGAAAGCTTAGGCGGGAACTTCTTTCCCGATCAAGCCGCCGGCCCGGCGCAGGACGCGACGGCTTCGACACGGAGCCGGAAATTAGCCGAAGGCATGTGCTTTTGCACGTAATTTCTGATCTCTGCGTTAGTGGATTCGTGCGGCAGGCTGATGACACGGGAGCAAGAAAACGCCCGCGCCGGGGAGCGGCGCGGGCGCTGGATCGTGGCGGCAAAGGCGTGTCAGTCGAGCGCGGCGGTCGCCTCGATCTCGACCAGGAAATCAGGCAGCGCGAGCGCGGCGACGCCGATGAAGGTGTTGGGGGCCGGCATCGCATCGCCGTAGAAGGCGCCGATCGCGCCCAGCACGGGGCCGAGCTTGTCGGGGCTGTGATCGACGACATAGGTGCGCAGCCGCACGACGTTGGCAGGCGTCGCGCCGGCTTCTTCGAGCACGGCCTTGAGGTTGGCGAGCGCCTGGGCGGTCTGTGCGGCGAGATCGCCGGCGCCGACGACATTCCCGTCCTTGTCCCACGCCACCTGCCCCGCGAGGTGGAGCGTGCGGCCGCCCGCCTGCAGGCTGGCGTGCGAGAAGCCGTAGCCGACCGCATCGTAGAGGCCGGCGGGGTTGATCTTGGTATTGGCCATCGGGCGGTCTCCTTCAGTCGACGATTTCGAGCTGGTGCCCGAAGGGATCGAGCACATAGACATTCTTCTTGCCGGCGAGCGGGCCGGCATCGATGTGGATGATCTCCGACGCGGTGCAGCCGTGCGCGGTGAGATAGGCGATCGCGGCCTCGACATCGTCGACCTTGAGGCCGAGGTGATGCCCGCCGCGATCGCAATTGCGCGGCAGATCCTGGCGGCGGTCGACAGGCTTGTCGTACTGGACGAGCTGAAAGTTCATGTTGTCGGTGAGCTTCATCATCACCAGCGTGAGCCGGGCGCCGGGAACGCCGACATGCGTTTCCATCCAGTCGCGGCCCTGATCGTCCAGCGGGATGTCGGCGGCGTCCATCGGCCCCATGCGGAACAGCTCCTCGGCACCGATCACGTCGCGGTAGAAGGCGACGGCGGCGTCCAGGTCGGGCACCGTCCAGGAGATATGGTCGACCGAGAGGAAGCGGGGCTTGGGCGGCGCGGCGCTCATGGCAAACTCCTTGAGGATGAGGCGCCAGTGTGCGGGGGCGGCGGCGCGCAGGCAATTCGGCGGCGGCGCAAACATCGTTGCCTCGGTTGCAACGGTCAGGCCCGGCACTCAGGCGAGAAGGTCGCCGATCGCGACCGGGCGGGCGGGAAAGCGCGCGGTGAAGCCTGGGTCGCCAGGTCGGCCTGCGTCGGCCACAAGGCGCAGCAACGTGGGCTCGCAATTGCGCCCCTGGCACAGGCCCATGCCGCAACGCGTGGCGAGCTTGACGGCGTTGGCCGAGGCGCCGGTCGCGACAGCCTGCTCAATCGGGGCGAGCGGCACATCCTCGCAGCGGCAGATCAACGTGTCGGGCTCCGGGGCGGGCAGGTAGGCGCGCGGGTCGGCGATGGCGTCGAGCAGGCCCGCGAACGCGCGGTGCTGCGCGAGTCCGCGGCGGGCGGGGCGGGCGGCGGTCTCGGCGGCGGCGGGCGTGACCAGACCAAGGTCTAGCGCGATGCCCAGCCCGGCGATGGTGCCTGCCGCCCGCGCCGCTTCCGCGCCGGCGACACCGGTCACTTCGCCCGCGACATGGATGCCGGGTGCAGAGGCGCGCATCCAGCCGTCATGCGTGGCGCGCCAGCCGCCTGCCGGCCCGGCCGCGACGACCTGCGCGCCGGCCATGCGGGGAAGGGCGGATTGCGGCACGAAGCCATAGCACAGGCCGATCGCATCGCAGGTTATCGTGCGGGCGCTGATTTCGGCGCTGGTTTCGGCGGCCTCGACCTGGTCGGTGCCGATGACGCGAGCCAGGCCGGTGCCGAAGTGGACGGGCACGCCGGCGCGGCGCAGCGTGCGCATGGCGCTGCCCCCGGCGAGAAGATCGCGCGCGCGGCGCGCCGCCGTCGCGGGCGCGCGGAGCAAGGGGGCGAGCATTGCGCGCTGCGGCTGGGCGAACAGCACCGCCGCGACGCTGCCGCCGGCGTGAATGATCTGTTCGGCGATGACGAGCTGCAGCGGGTGCGTGCCGGCGAGCAGGATCCGCTCGCCGGCCAGGATGTGCTGGCTCTTGAGCAAAGCCTGGATCCCGCCTGCGGCATAGACGCCGGGCAGCGTCCAGCCGGGGAGCGGCACGGCAAGATCCTGGCACCCCGAGGCGATCAGGATGTGCCTGGCGGCGATCGCCTGCGTGCCGTCCGGCCCGTGGACGAGCAGGCGGCCGGGCTGGCAATCGAGCACCGATCGGCCGCCGAGCCACGCGACGCCGTCGAGCGCCTCGAAGCGGCAGAGCTGGTGCTTGAGCGCGGCATAGCTGCGTCCCGGCAGCCAGTCCGCACCGCGGCGCGGTGGCTGGCGAAGGATCTGGCCACCGGGGCGCGGCTGTTCGTCGATCACCGCGATCGATACGTCGTGATCCGCGAGCACCAGCGCCGCGGCCTGGCCGGCGGGGCCGCCGCCGATGATCGCGACGTCGAAGGTGAGGGGGTCAGCCAAGGGTCGTGAGCTCCAGCCCGTCGGTCGCTTCGACCAGGCAAGCGCGAACACGGCGGCCGCTGCGCGCGAGCGTGACGGTGCATTCTCCGCAACTGCCCATGTTGCAGAACAGGCCACGCGGGCGCCCCTGCGTGTCGCGGCGAAAGGCGATGCGCCCACCCGCCAGCATCGCGGCGGCGATCGTCTCACCCGCGGCGGCGACCAGCGGCTCGCCATCGACGATCAGCGTGACCGTCGAGGCTTCGGCGGAGGTGCGTCGCGCGCTCACCCCATGAACCCGTTCAGGTGCTCGAACCGGGCGGGCGAGACGATCGCGAGCTCGGGAACCGACTGCCCGCTCATCGCGCCGGCGAGCAGACGGGCGAAGGTGAGGCCGAGGGTGAAGGCCGATCCGCCCGCCGCAACGTACAGCCCGGGCATGCGCGGCACTTCGCCCACGATCGGAAGCTGATCGGCGGAGATGGCGGTGACGCCCGTCCAGCTGCGCAGCAGATCAAGCCCGGCAATGGCGGGCACCGTGTCGGTCGCGGCGCGCAGGTTGCCGGTGAGCGAGTCCGGGATCAGCGAGGCCTTGCGCGACAGGTCGAAGCCGCGGGCGTTCTGGGCGAGGCGCGAGGGCCAGCCGCCGCCGATCAGCAGATTGCCGGCATAGGTCTGTTTCAGCGACAGGCGGCGGCCGACGTGCTGAACGAGGTGCGGCACCAGCGGCGCGGTGCGCACCGTGGCGTTCATCAGCAATGCGACGGGATAGAGCGGCATGTGGAGGTTCGCGCGGGCGCACAGCGGCGCCGTCCACGCCCCTGCCGCGACAAGCACGCGATCGGTGGCAAGCGACCAGCCGCTGCTGCCGCCGAGCCGGAATCCGGCACCGTGCCGGGCGATGGTGTCGACTGGCGTGTGCATGCGCAGCTCGGCGCCTGCTGCGCGTGCCGCGGCGGCCAGCGCGGGCGTGATTGCCTTGGGATCGGCATGACCTTCGTCGCGCGCGAGGTTGGCGGCGAGAATGCGCTCCGACAGATAGGGCGCATGGGTGCGGGCAATGGCGCCGTCGACTGTTTCGACCGATAGGCCCTCGCGTCGCTCGCGATCCGCCTTGCGCTCCAGCAGCGCCACCTGTTCAGGCGTTTCCGCGACCATCAGCCCGCCCTTCATGGCGACGTGGAGCCTGGCGCCAAGCTCCCGCTCGATCCCGCGCCAGTCCTCGACCGCAAGCCGGCTGAGCGCGACGATGCCGGCGGCCTGGTCGGCCAGCGCATCGCCGTTTTCGAGAAAGCGACGCTCGATCTGGAAGTGGAGCGAGCCGGCATTCTGGCCCGAGGCGCCGGTGTTGACGTCACCGGCCTCCAGTAAAACCACCGACGCGCCAGCGAGCGCCAGGCGCCAGGCGGTGGCGCAGCCGATCAGCCCGCCACCGATGATCGCCACGTCCGCCCGGTCCATGGAGCCTAGATGCGCCCGAGTTCGACCAGAGTCTCCCGGATTATTTCCGCATCCCCCGCCGACACATCGCGGAGCGGCGCGCGGACATAGCCGCCGGGCAACCCTTGCGCGTTGAGCGCGGCCTTCAGGATCGCCGGGCCGGAGCCGAAGCGGCCGACCAGTTCGGGCGTGTACCATTGATCGAGGATCACCCGATCCTGGCGACCGCAGGCGCGCGCGCCCTCCACGTCGCCGGCCCACAGCTTGTTGTAGAAATCGGGATGGGTGCGGCCGAGCACCGCGCCCGCGCCCATCGTGCCGTCGCCGCCATGCGCGCGCAGGAATGTGAGGCCGTGTTCGTCCATCGAATGACCGAACACGCGCACCTCGTCGTTGAGCGCGAAGAAGGTGTCGATGAAGCCGCGCAGGTTGCTGGTCGACTGTTTGATCGCGACGACATTCTCCAGCGCGGCGATCCGCTTCAGCAGGTCGAGCGGCATGTCGATCCCGGTGCCCGGTGGCCAGTTGTAGACGCAGATCGGCAGCGGCGTGGCGGCGGAGAGATCGGCGTAGAAGCCCAGGATCTCCTCGTCCGACGGCTTGTAGTAAGGCGGCGGGGTGACGACGATTCCGTCGAAGCCGCTCGCCGCGGCATGATCGGCAAGCGCCAGCACCTGGCGCGGCGTATAAGCGGTACAGCCGGCCAGCAGCGGCAGCTTGCCCTTGAGCTGCGCACCGGCGGCAGCGAACAGTTCGGCACGTTCCGGGTCCGAAAGGCTGGGCCATTCGCCGGTGGTGCCGGCGATCAGCAGGCCATGCATCCCCTCGCCGTGCAGCCATTCGAGCAAGCCGCCCAGCGCCTTCAGGTCCAGATTGCGTTCCGCATCAAAGGGCGTGGTGATTGCGGGTATATAGCCACGCCAATCCGCGCGCGATCGCTTGTTCATCGGTTCCCTTCCCCGCGGGCGATTGCCCTTCCGATAGCCGTAACGGGGAAGCGAATGTCGCAACAAGGGCAACGAAGCGCGAATCATGTTGCGATCCGCGCAACTTATGTCAGTCTTCATTCTGTCACATCACCGGGGGGTGAATCATGTGGGACGGTGCACTTCAGTATTTCTATGAAGCGGCGAACCTTGGATCGATGCGTCTGGCCAGCGACAAGATCGGCGTCGCGGTATCCTCGATCAGCCGGCAGATCGCGCAGCTCGAATATGAACTGGGGGTGCCGCTGATCGAGCGGGGGCGGCGCTCGATCCGGCTGACCGAGGCGGGGCAGCTCGCCTATGAATATCACAAGAACCAGCTGGCCGGGCGCGAGGGGCTGCTGAACCAGATCCAGGAGCTGCGCGAGGTCAAGACCGGGCGGGTCGACCTGGCGATCGGCGAGGGATTTTTCGGGCCGCCGTTCACCGCGATGATCGAGGCGTTCCAGGCAAAGAACCCTGGGATCGCCGTGTCGGTCACCAGCTGCCCCAGCGCCGAGATCATCCGCATGGTGATCGAGGACGAGGCGCATATCGGCATGATCCTGTCGACCACCAGCGAGCCCAAGATCCGCACGCGGGCGGCGGTGGCGCAGCCGTTGCTGGTCTTGTGCGCGCCCGATCATCCGGCAGCGGCGATGGAGGCATTGACCGTTGCCGATCTGGCAACGTTCGAAATGTGCCTGCCGCCGGGCGGTTTCCGCATTCGCGCGACACTGAACGATGCGCAGAAGCGCGCGCAGGTGTGCCTGGAGCCGCGGCTGGTGACGACATCGATCGCGATGATGCGCGAAATCGCCAAGGGCGGGCGAGCGGTAACGGTGCTGCCGCGCATTTCCGCCATCGCCGAGCTGGAGGAGGGGTCGCTGGTCGCCCGGCCGCTGATCGACGATGCGATCGAGCATAGCACGGTCAGCCTGATCCATCGGCTCGGGCGACAGCTCGACGGGGCGCCGGCGCGGCTACTGGCAGTAATCGAGGCGAAGCTGAAGAGCTGGAGCTGAGGGGGGGAAGGGCGGAGGAACTCGCCCTCTCCCCGTTCGTGCTGAGCCTGTCGAAGCACGTGCCCCGAGCGGTGTCGCCGGTGGCACGCCCTTCGACAGGCTCAGGGCGAACGGGTTGTAGCTGAAACCAAAATTTACCCGTCACGCCGGGCTTGTCCCGGCATCCACCGGCCCGCAAACCGCCCGCATGAGGATATGCGGCCCGGTGGATGCCGGCACTGCGGCCGGCATGACGAAGGGGAGGCGGTTAGACGGTGGCCAATGCCGTGGGCTTTCGTTCCGGCAGCGCGAGGCACGCCGCCACCATCACCGCGGCGTTGACCGCCATCGCGATCAGCCCCGGCTCCCATCCGGGCAGCAATGCCTTCCATAGCTCCTGCGCCTGGGGAAGCAGAAGCGCGCAATAGCCCGCCACGATGCCGAGGAACACGCCTCTGGCATTCGCGCGCGGCCACAGGAACGCGGCGTATACGCCGGGCGCGAGCATGCCGATCGCGGCATAAGCGGACAGGCCGATCTCGACGAGCGACTTGGAGCCGCCGAGCGTCAGATAGACCGCAGCGGCGGCGAAGCCGATCATCGACAGCCGCGAGGCGAGCAGGGTCGCGCGCTCCGACAGAGCCGGCCGGAGCGGCAGCAGCACGTTGCGGCTGAAGATCGACCCGGCCGTCAGCAACAGCACCGATCCCGGCACCAGCGCCAGCAGGCAGGCGGTGCCGGCGAAGATGCCCACCACCCAGGCCGGATAGCGATCGGCGACGAACTGCAGCAGCACTGCATTGGTGTCGCCGCCCGCCGGCTGCGTTCCCGCGAGCAATGCCGCGAAGCCGAGCAGGATGATGAAGAAATAGGATAGCGAATAGATCGGCTGCCAGATGGCGTTACGGCGGATCGTCGCCTCGCTGCCGGCCGAAAAGCACAATTGGAACAGATGCGGCAGGATCCAGTTGCCGAGCGCGACATTGAGCGCGGAGGTCATCAGCCACACCTGGCTCAGCCCCGCGCCGGGCTGCAGCCCCGGCAGTCTGCCGATGCCGGGAAAGCTGTCCTGCGCGAGACGGTAGACATCCAGCATCGAGGCCGCGCCGACCTTGCTTGCCACGCTCGCGCACAGGCCGATGACGATCAGCACCATCAGCACGTCCTTCACCCCGGCAGCAAAGGCGGCGGAGCGCAGGCCGGCGAAGAAGACGAAGCCGAGCATGAAGACGGCGGCGATGATCGCGGACAGCGCGGGCGATACCTCCGGCCCAAGCGTCATGCGGACGATGAGGCTGAGCGCTACGATCTGGATCTGGACATAGACGATCAGCGCCGCGATCCCCGCTAGGCCGACAACGACGCCGAGCCAGGTCGCGCGATAATGCGCGGCGAAGAAATCGGCCTGAGTCACCAGGCCGTGCCTCCGCCCGGCGTTCCAGATCAGCGGCATCAGCCAATAGCCGATCGTGGCGGACAGCGAGACGGAGGTGAGCGCCAGATAGGCGGGCGCGCCATAGGCCCAGGCGAAGCCCGAAATGCCGAGCACGGCAAAGGTGGTGTAGATCTCCCCGGCGTTGAGGAACCAGAAGATCAGCACGCCGAACTTGCGCCCGCCGACCGCCCATTCGGTGAGCGTGCGCGCCTTCGCCTGCCGCCGCGCGGACAGCAATGCGCCGGCCATGGTGCCGAGGACGACGGCAAGGGTGAGGGCGAGGATCATGCCGCGTCATCCTGTGCGAACTCGGGGTTCTTGCGGTCGATCGCGAAGACCGTGGCGATCACGATCGAGGTGACGATGATCCCCGCCATCTGCCAAACCATCGGGAAGGGCAGC
Organism: Sphingomonas sp. CCH5-D11; assembly: GCF_001557395.1. Taxonomy (NCBI): domain Bacteria; kingdom Pseudomonadati; phylum Pseudomonadota; class Alphaproteobacteria; order Sphingomonadales; family Sphingomonadaceae; genus Sphingomonas; species Sphingomonas sp. CCH5-D11. The sequence continues at coordinate 21,427 of NZ_LSKH01000322.1, forward strand.
GAAAAGGGGCGCCATGCGACGTCATTGACGAGCGGGATGCAGCCGACCTGCCAGAGGAACGGGATCAGCAGCAGCCAGCGGTGCGGGCGTGCGATCTTTCGGGCGGTCACGCCGGGCCGCCGCCGGCAGCGATCCAGCCGCGGATCTTGGCGTCAAGCACGTCCATCGGCAGCGCGCCGGTGTTCAGCACCTGCCGGTGAAAATCGCGCACGTCGAACTTCGCCCCGAGCTTCGCGGTCGCGGCTTCGCGCAACTCGCGGAACTTGAGTTCGCCGATCTTGTACGCACAGGCCTGGCCCGGATAGGCGATGTAGCGGTCGATCTCGACCGCCACGTCGCGCGGCGCCATGGAGGTGTTGTCGAGCATGTAGTCGATCGCTTGTTGCCGGCCCCAGCCCTTGGCGTGGAGGCCGGTGTCGACCACCAGCCGCACGGCGCGCAGCATTTCCATGTCGAGGTGCCCGAACAATTGCATCGGATCGCCGAACATGCCGAGTTCCGGCCCGAGCGATTCTGAATACAGCCCCCAGCCTTCGGTATAAGCGGTGGCCTGGCCGTGCCGCAGCAGCGGCGGCAGCGCCGCATTCTCAATCGCGAGCGTGAGCTGGAAATGGTGGCCGGGAATGCCCTCGTGCAGCGTCAGCGTTTCCAGCGTAGAAATCGGCCGCGTGTTCAGCATCGACATGTTGAAATAGAGCACGCCCGGCGAGACGCCGTCGGGCGGACCGGGCCGGTAATAGCCGGTGCCGCGCTGGTCGCCGAGCGCCGGCAGCGGGCGAACCTCGAACGGCGCCTTGGGGCGATCGTGGAACAGCCTTGGAATGCCGGGCCAGATCTTCGCCTCGATCGCCTTGAAGCGGGCGAGCAGTTCGTCGGGTGTCTTGCAATAATATTGAGGGTCGGTGCGAATGTGCTCGAAGAACGCCTTGAGATCGCCTGTGAAACCAACTTTCGCGCGGACCTTCTCCATCTCGGCGCGGATGCGCGCGACTTCGGAGAGGCCAAGCGTGTGAATGTCGTCGGCACTGCGCCTGGTCGTCGTATGGCGCTGTAGCTCCCAGGCGTAGAGCCGCGCGCCGTCCTTCATCGCGCTGCGGCCGGGCGCTTCGAGCGCGCGGGGCAGATAGGTGCCGCGCAGGTAGGTCGCCCAGTGGCGATAGGCGGGGTACACCTTGTCCCCGATCGCCTGGCGAAAGGCATTGGTGATGCGGGTGCGTTCGGCGGCCGGCATCGTGTCGGGCAGGCGTGTGATGCCGGTCCAGAACGGGCTTCGCTCGATCGGCAGCGCAAGCATGGCGTTGACCTGCGCCAGCACGTTGGTGACGATGATCTTCGGCTGCACCTGCCCAGCAGCGAGGCCCTGCTGCAATCGCGCGACATTGCTGTTCATATAGCCGACAAAGCCATCGAACCGGGCCAGCGTGTCGTCATAGTCGGCAGCGCTTTCGTATTTGGCGCCGGCGAGGAAGTCAGGGAATTCGACGTGCAACCCGAAGGACGGGTTAAGCGGCGCCATGCGCTGCACGGCAAACAGCCCGGTGGTGATGAGGTCGAGCATCTGCCGCGTCTTGTAGGCAAATACGTCATAGGCGATCCGGTCCACCGGGCCGAGCGCGGTCCGATCGATGGTGGCGAGTTCGGCGGCGTCGCGCTGCTTGTCGGCGCGCAGCTGCGCCTCGTAAGCGTCACTTAGCGGATCAACGAACAGCGCGCCGCTTGTGGTACCGTTGCGGGCCGCGCGCAGCGGGTCGAGCGCCGCCTCGGCCGCTGCGCTGCGGTCCAGCAAGGCCCGCAGCCTGGCGCCCTGGTCCGCCTGCGCAAAGGCCGGGGCCGGGGCCAGGGCACTCGCCGCCAGCAGGCCGAGCGTGGTGCGGCGTGTGAACAGGCGTGGATCGTTCGGCAAAGTGCGGCCCCCCTTTTCTTGGTGCCAATCGTGTCGCGTTGCGGCGGGAATGCAACCTTTCGGACGACGACTTGCGCGCAGTGAGCATTCGGGAGCTAACGACAGGAAAACAGGACACTTTCTGGCTTCTGCGTTGCCTCAAACGTAAGCAATTGTGCTTTGCGTTGCGTTTGACGCAATTATGTCACGCGACTTTTCGCATTGTCTTCGTGGGCAGATCCCGCAGTCTCGCACCATCTTCAGGGAGGGACGCAATGAAGCTTTGGCGCACAGCGCTTGCCGCGCTGGCGACCGTGTCGGCGAGTGCCGTGGCGGCGCAGGAGGCTGCACCGGTTACGGCGTTGGTCGGCGGTAATGTCGTCGACGTGGATAATGGGCGCACGACCCCGAATGCCGTGGTGCTGGTGCAGGGCGAGAAGATCCTGCAGGTCGGGCCGGCCGCATCGGTGGCGGTGCCGGCGGGGGCCAAGGTCGTGCCGATGGCCGGCAAGTGGCTGATCCCGGGCCTCATGAACATGCACGTCCACTTCGGGCTGAAGCTGCCGGGTGCCGAGGGCAATGCGCTGCTCAACGAGACGGATGGCGAGGAAGCGCTGCGCATGGCGCACAATGCCCGGCGCAGCCTGATGGCGGGCGTGACGACGGTGCGGCTGACCGCCGAGGATCATGGCATCGACTTCATGCTGAAGCGGGCGATCGCCAAGGGGCAGGCGGTCGGGCCGCGGATCGAATCCGCCGGCGAGCTGATCGTGCCGACCGGCGGGCACGGATCGCTGGAGGCAGATGGCCCGGCCGAGTTCAGCAAGGTGGCGCGCGAGCAGATCAAGCGCGGCGCGAGCTGGATCAAGATAGCCATTTCCGGCGGCATCTCGGATACGCACGGGAGCATTTCGGCCGCGCCGATGACCGATGCGGAACTGTCGACGATTATCGAGGTCGCGCACCGCAATGGCGTGAAGGTGACGGCGCACAACGGATCGTCCGAAGCGGCGCTCCAGGCGCTGAAGTTCGGCATCGACTGTTTCGAGCACGGCTATCACCTCAACGACGAGGTGCTGACCAAGATGAAGGCGCAGGGCGTGTGGCTGGTGCCGACAATGGTGGTGAGCCAGCCGGGCGCCTATGAATTCTATCGCAAGATCGGCTCGCCGCCCTGGTACCTCGACCGTGTCGCCTCGACCGGCAAGGACCATTGGGCCATGCTGCAGAAGGCGATCCGCATGGGCGTCAACATCGCGCTGGGCACCGACCAGTTTCCGTTCGAGCCGAACGACGGGACGACCGCGACGGTCGCGGAGGCGGAATTGTACCAGAAGGCGGGGATGACGCCGCTGGCCGCATTGCAGGCGGCGACGATCCGGCCGGCCAAGATGCTTGGGCTGGATGCGCAGGTCGGGCGGATCGTGGCGGGGCAATATGCCGATATCGTCGCGGTGGATGCCGATCCGACGAAGGACGTGGCCGCTTTGCGCACGCTCGATTTCGTGATGAAGGGCGGGGCGATCTATCGCGACGACGACCATCCCGAGACGATTGCACGCTGATTGCTGCCCGCTGCTGTTCCGCGCCGAAGGCCAGAGTCCGGTAGCGAAGAGTGCAGTGATTGATGGTGGCGCCTTCCAATCAACGACGCCCAACTGGGCCCCGGCCTTCGCCGGGGCGCGAGTGACAAGGACGAACGATGAAGCACATCCTGGCCGCCGGTGCCGCTTTCCTGACCCTCCTTGCGTCCTCCGTGTCCGCGCAGACGATCGCGCTGGTCGGCGGCAATGTCGCCGATCTCGCCGGCAAGGCGCCGATCCGCGATGCGGTGGTGGTGATCGAGGGCGAGCGGATTGCCGCCATCGGCCCGCGCGGCACCACGCCGGTGCCGGCCGGGGCCACGGTCGTGCCGATGACGGGCAAGTGGCTGATCCCGGGCCTCATGAACATGCACGTCCACCTGGCGCTGAACCTGCCCGGCGCGGCGCGCGTGTATAACGAGGGCGTGGATTCAATGGCGCTGCGCACGCTCGACAATGCGCAAAAGTCGCTGTGGTCGGGCGTCACCACGATGCGGCTGACCGGATCGGACGCGGGCGTCGACTTCACGGTGAAGAAGGCGATCGACGCAGGGGTGTTCGACGGGCCGCGCATCCATACCGCGGGCGCATCGATCGTGCCGACGGGCGGGCACGGCAAGCTGGAGGTGAACGGCCCTGCCGAATTTGCCAAGGCGGTGCGTGAGCAGGTGAAGGCCGGCGCGACCTGGATCAAGCTGGGCATTTCCGGCGGCATCTCGGATACGCATGGCGATATCGCGGCGTCGCCCTTCACCGATGACGAGCTCAACACCGCGATCGAGGTGGCGCATCGCAACGGCGTGAAGGTGACCGGCCATACCGGCTCTCCGATCGCATCGGATGCGGCGATCGATGCCGGCATCGACTGTTTCGAACATGGCTATTTCCTGACCCCGCCGGTGCTGAAGAAGATGAAGGCCAAGGGCGTCTGGTACGTGCCGACGATCGTCGTCAGCCAGAATGGCGCCAAGGAATTTTACCGCAAGATCGGCTCGCCGCCCTGGTACCTGGCGCGGGTGGACTCGGTCGGCAAGCAGCATATGCAATCGCTGCGCGACGCGATCGCCAATGGCGTGAACATCGCGCTTGGCACCGACCAATATCCGTGGGAGCCGAACGAGGGCACGACCGCCACGGTGCGCGAGGCGGAGCTGTATGTCGACGCGGGGATGACGCCGGCGCAGGCGCTGCGCTCGGCGACGATCGACAGTGCGCGCATGCTGGGCGTCGAGGCAGAGGTCGGCGAGCTGAAGCAGGGATATCTCGCCGACATCGTCGCGGTGGATGCCGATCCGACGCAGGACATCCGCGCGCTGCGCACGATCGGCTTCGTGATGAAAGGCGGCAAGGTGGTGCGCAACGACGCGCGGTGAGGCGTGGCTTTCGCCGCGCCGTTAGCGCAGCCGTGCCTAACGAGGTGCGCAGAGAGCTGCCTTTCGACGCAGCCGCATCCCGGCCGCGCCGGGATCCATCCATCCGCGCGCGGTCCGTTACTGGCCACGGCGCCTGCACCTTGGATCCCGGCGCCACGCCGGAATGACATGGCGGCGTGGCAGGAAAACCATCTAGGGCCCGATATCGCGTGAAAACGGTTGCGATGTGTCAGGAATCGTGCAGTCTGCCGTTTCGATCAGGGAGTTGATGGTGCCGCGATCCGTTCTCGCTCTTGCCCTTGCGCTTTCCACCGTGCTCGCATCGCCGGTCGCTGCGCAGGAGGCAAAGCGGCGGTGGGACGAATTGTGCCAGATCCGCAAGGACAAGCTCGACATCATCCTGCCGGAGGCGATGCGCGAGAACGGCATCGACATGTGGATCGTCGCCGGGCGTGAGGGGCATGATGATCCCAATGCAATGCTGCTGGGCGGCGGCTATATCGGCGACATCGGCTATTATGTGTTCACCGATCGCGGCGGCGGGCGGATCGAACGCGCGGCGTTCGGGATCGGCGGCGCGGCGTTCGATCAATGCCCGCTGTATGACCTGCGGCCGGCGCCGTCCGAGCTCGGGGCGTTCGTAAAGGCGCGCCAGCCCCGCAGGATCGGCATCAACGTCGCAACGGAAATCGGCAGCGCCGATGGCCTGAGCCATTCGCTGCATGAGAGATTGCGCGCCGAACTCGGGCCCGATTTTTCGGCGCGGCTGGTGTCGGCGGAGAAGCTCGTCTCCGACTTCCGTTCGCGCAACACTGCCCTGGGGCTGGCGGCGTTCAGCAAGGCAGGGGAATATTCACGCACGATCGTCGAGCGGGCGCTGTCTAACGAGGTGATCCGGCCGGGCCATACCACCACGGGCGATGTCGCCTGGTGGATGATGGAGCAGCTCCACACGCTCGGTCTGGGCAACAGTTTCGGGCTGCCGAGCATCTATATCCTGGGCCCAGGGCCGCGCGGGCCGGTGTCGGGCGATCACGTGATCCAGCCGGGCGACCTCATCACCGTCGACTGGGGCGTGAACTATCTGACCGCCTATACCGACATGAAGCGCATGGCCTATGTGCTGAAGGCGGGCGAGAATGCGCCGCCCGCCGGCGTGCAGCGCGCCTATGACAAGGGGCAGGCGATCCGCGCCATGATCCTGGACGTGATCCGGCCAGGCATCACCGCGGGCGATGCGCTGGCGGCGGTCAACAAACGGGTGGCGGCCACGCCTGGCTTCGTGCTGGGCAAATATGACGAGCCGAGCGCCGACCCGAAGGTGACCGATGTGGTGATCGGCAGCCATTCGGTAGGTGATCTGGGACATGGATCGGGGCCGTCCATGGCCGATTTCAACCCGCTGAGGATGACCTACACGCTGCGGCCGGGCAATCTGCTGTCGGTGGAATTGTTCGTCTACACGGTCGTGCCCGAGTGGGGGACGCGCAAGATCAAGATCCCGCTGGAGGACAATGGCGTGGTGACGCAAAGCGGCCTGCAATGGGCCTATCCGCCCAACAGCCGCATATTGCTGGTGAAATAACGGGCCTGGCGGCGCGCCCCGATCCGTGCCGCCGGCTAATTTGCGCTGAGTGCAACGAACGCGCGTTTGCAATGTCGTTGCCACAACATTGCAAGTGAATGACACTCCCCGGCGAGGTTCAGGCTGAACAGCCGGCCGATAAGAAACAATATATCAGGGAGCACGCCGTGAACAAGAAAGTCGTTCTTGCATCCGCTATGGCGTTGATGGCGCTATCTTCACCGGTTGCAGCGCGCCCGGCGACAGTTACTCAGGGCGCCGCGGCGTCACCAAAGCCTGCGACCGATATCCTGTCGCGCATGTTCATCTGGTGGAACCAGGCATTCAAGACGCCGGGTGCCTATACGGCGGAGAACTTCTCCAAGTTCTTCACGCCCGACGCGACTCTGGTGCTTGAGGGGCGCACGGTCATTTCTGGTGTTGATGGCTGGGCAAAGCATTTCCAGCGGATCCAGTCGGGCGGCGGCGAGGTGGAGATCGTCGTGCCGTTCAAGGAAGTCTTCGAAAAGGACGGCCTGATCTACAATTACCACGTCATCCGGTCGCGCCGGGGCGGCAAGGCCGCCTGCTCGCTGGCGGCCGGACATGCCGTGGTGAAGGACGGCAAGATCGCCTCGATCGTGCTCGTCCGCAGCGAACTGGATCCCGCAAAGGGGCCGATGGACCCGCAATGCTGGACGAACTGACCGCCTGAACGGCGGCAGCGACGCAGGAGGATCGCGAAGAACAAGGGCCCGGCGACGCATGCGTCGCCGGAGGGCGGAGGGACTTTGACCATGAACATCAAGCATTTCACGTTCCGGGAGCGATCGGCGCTGGGGTGCGCCGCCATCGCCATCGCCGCCGCCTTCGCCTCGCCGGCGTCGGCGCAGGAACTGGCCAGCACGAGCGAACCGGAGGCGCAGGTGTCGAACGACATCGTCGTCACCGCGCAGCGCCGCGAGCAGAGCCTGCAGGACGTGCCGATCGCGATCACCGCAGTGACGGCCGAGACGCTGCAGGACCAGAACGTGCAGAGCGTGGAGGATTATTTCGCGCTGACCCCGAACGTCAGCTTTCAGAGCAACGGCTCGCGCGATCGCAAGGATCTGGCGATCCGCGGCATTTCGAACCAGCTCAACCCCTATGCCGACGTGCGCCAGTCGACCTATGCCTTCTACATCGACGAGTTCAACGTCGCTGCCGGCACCAGCAACCCGCAGATCGTCGATCTGGAGCGGATCGAGGTGCTGCGCGGGCCGCAGGGCACCTATTTCGGCCGCAATGCGGTGGGCGGCGCGATCAACGTGCTGACCAAGAAGCCGGTCAACCGTTTCGAGGGGTTCATCGAAGGCGGCTATGCCAGCTATGACACCTGGCGCGCCGAAGGCGCCGTCAACGTGCCGGTCATCGACGACCTTCTCGCGATCCGCGCCTCGGGCAAGTACGAGCATTCGGACGGCTACATCAAGAATATCAATCCGATCGGCGGCGGCAACGACAGCGAATATTACACCTATCGCATCCAGGGACGCGTGACCCCCGCGCCGAACTTCACGCTCGACATGACCTACAACTTCTCGGACGAGACCGTGGGCATGCGCAACGGCGTGCCGACCGGCTTCGTCACCTCCACCTGGGCGTCGGTCTATTACGGCCGGACCGCCGGCTATATCGGCAATCCCGATGGCGTGGGCTTCTTTCCCGACAATGCCACGCGCGTGAACTTCAACCGTCCGCAGCAGGTGGGCGGCTCTTTCGAATATGTCAGCGCGCGCGCTGTGTGGGAAATCGGCAATGTCGCGATCACCGGCGTCGCCGGATCGCTGAAGTCGACCGTCGAGAATTATGGCGACGTCGACGGCGGCAGCATCGACTATTTCTACGAAGACCTGCGCCTGCTGCGCAAATCGACCAGCGGCGAGTTGCGGGTGCAATCCACCGGCAGCGGCAACGTCCTTGACTGGAGCGTCGGCGTCACGGCGGGCCGCGACACGGGCGACATGGATCAGTCGACCTATCACGGCACCGCCAGCCCGCTTTGCCCGGCCTCGTACAACAGGCAGTGCGAAGGCCTGCCGGTGACGGGGCTGCAGAGCGTCAGCTCGAGCGACTATTGGGCGGTGTTCGGGCAGGGGACGTGGAACATCACCGACGCGCTCGGCGCCACCGTTGGCCTGCGCTATTCGCGCGAGACGGTGAAGAACAACTCGATCAACCAGTCGAACCTGATCACGACCGGCGTCAACGACCGGACCGCAAAGTTCGACGACGTGTCGCCCAAGTTCACGCTGAGCTACAAGGCAAACCCGGATTGGCTGATCTTCGCCAATGCCTCACGCGGGTTCAAGTCGGGCGGTACGCAGACGAGCAACAACGTCAATCTTGCCAATGAGTTCGCGCCCGAAACGCTGTGGGACTATGAGCTTGGCACCAAGTTCGACCTGTTCGACGGCAAGGTGCGCGTCGACGTCACCGGTTTCTACATGGACTGGAAGAACGTCCAGCAGACGATCCGCTTCCAGTATATCGATCCGACCACCGGGTTGCTGCGCGGCGTGAGCGGCATCGCCAATGCGGCGGCGGCGGAAAGCTATGGCGCGGAAGCGAGCTTCGACGCGCGCATCACGCCCGAATTCTCGCTCAGCGCGCAGGTCGGCTGGAACAAGAGCAAGTTCAAGGATTACCCCAACGCGCTGATCGACGGCGTGGTGGTGGACGTGACCGGGGAGCAACTGGTCAATGCGCCCGAATGGACGCTCGGCGCGCAGGCCCAGTACAAGCGCGAACTGACCGATGGGCTGGACGGCTTCGTGCGGGCGGAGTGGAACTTCCGCGACACGATGATCTCCAATCCTTACGCCTATCGCTACAACGTCTATCCGTTCATCTCGCCGAGCTACCACAATGTGAACCTGCGAGCCGGGATCGAGACGGACAGGATCCGCGCGGTGATCTATGTCGAGAACCTGTTCGATGCGAAATACTTCGCCAACGCCTATGAAAAGGCGTTCTACTCGGGCGTGCAGGTGGAGCCATCGTACCGCGTGATCGGCGGCAGCGTCGGCTTCAAGTTCTAAGGGGTTGAACCTTTGTCATCCCGGCCCGGCGCCGGGATCCAGCGATCCGCAGTCGCTGTCGCTCGTTTCTCGAACGCGGCGGGTTGCGGCACCCTGGATCCCGGCGCAAGGCCGGAATGACGGAGCGTCCGGGGGGTAAGTTGCGTGATCGATCGTCGTCGTTTTCTTGAAGGCACCGCCGCCAGCCTGGCGTTCGGCCATGCGGTGCCGGCGCTCGGGCAGGGCGGGGGAAGCGCCGATGCGGCGCTCGCCGCGTTGCTCCAGCGGCATAGCGAGGCATATCTGCGTCGCTCGCCCGAGGAAGCGACCGGCAATGATTACGACGTCGGCGCGAATGCGGCGCTGCGCGCCCGGCTGGACGATCGCTCGCTGGCGGCGCGGGCGAGCGACCAGGCGGCGATCAAGGGGGCGATGACGCAGCTTGGCGCGATCGACGTGGCCGCGCTCTCGCCGCGCGGCGCGCTGGATCATGCGGTGGCGCGCTTCGTGTACGAGACGCTGGGCGATCTGCTTGGTCGCTATGGCTATGTCGACGGCAATCTGCGGCCGAGCCCTTATGTCGTCAGCCAGATGAACGGCGCCTATTACTGGCTGCCCGACTTCATCGGCAGCCGCCACCCGATCGAGACGCGCGCGGATGTGGAGGCATGGCTGCTGCGGCTAGCCGCGCTCGCCACCGCGCTGGATCAGGAAACCGATCGCATCCGCCACGATGCCGGGCTGGGGGTGATCCCGCCCGATTTCGTGATCAAGCGGACAATGGTGCAGATCAAGGGGCTGCGCGACGGCGAACCGCTGCAATCGGCGCTGATCGCGCCCGCGCTGAAGCGCATCCGCGAGAAGAGCCTGGGCGACGTCGAGGCACAGGCGCTGGGCATATTCCGCACGCGCATCCAGCCGGCACTGACGCGGCAGGCCGAGGTGCTGGAAGCCCTGCTGCCGCGCACCGATGCGCGCGCCGGCGTGTGGAAGCTGCCCGATGGCGACGCTTATTATGCCGCGGCGGTGCGATCGAACACGACGGTCGACACGTCCCCGGCCGAGCTGCATCGCATCGGGCTGGAGCAATGCCGCGCGCTTACCGCGCAGATCGATACGTTGCTGAAGGCCCAGGGGATGAGCGGCGGCAGCGTCATCGCGCGCATTGCTGCGCTTGATGCGGATCCGCGCTTCATCGTGTCGAACGACGATGCCGGCCGCGCCAAGCTGCTCGCGTTGGCCAATGACCATCTGAAGGCGATCACCGCGCGGTTGCCGGCGGCGTTCAACAATCCGGCGGTCGACCCGATCGTCGTGCGGCGCATCCCGCCAGCGATCGAGGCGGGGGCGCCAGGCGCCTTCTACTCCGAAGGGGCGCCGGGACAGCCAGGCGTTTACTCGATCAATCTCCATCGGCCGGACGAGCATGTCCTTTGGCGCCTGCCGACGCTGACCCATCACGAGGGCATTCCCGGGCATCACTTCCAGTACAGCATGCTGCGGCGCGCCCCCGCGCTGCCGCTGTTTCGCCGCATCGTCCGCTTCTCCTCCTATACCGAGGGCTGGGCATTGTACGCGCAGCAGGTGGCGGACGAACTTGGCGCGTTCGAGGACGATGCCTTTGGCCGGATCGGCTATCTGCAGTCGGAACTGTTCCGGGCGGCGCGGATCGTCGTCGATACCGGGCTTCACCATCATCGCTGGACCAAGCAGCAGGCGGTCGCCTGGATGGTGGAGAATGCCGGCGAGCAGCAGGAGGCGACCGACCGCGAGGTGACGCGCTACGCCGTTTATCCGGGGCAGGCGTGCAGCTTCAAGGTCGGCGCCAACGCGATCCATGCCGCCCGCGAGAAAGCGCGCACGGCGATGGGCGACCGCTTCGACGTTCGTGATTACCACGATCTGGTGCTGTCGAGCGGGCCCATGCCCATGTCGGTGCTGCAGTCCGCGACCGAGGCATGGTCGGGGAAAGCTGCATCGTGAGTGACGGATCGACGGGCCGCGGTGGCGGCCCGCCGGTTCACGCCTCGGTCCAGTCGGTCTTCTCAGGACCTCACGGGATCAGCCTGTTGGCGCGCAGACGCTCGAACAGGGCGAAGAAGGCGTCGTCGGTGGGCTGGTAGGCGGTAAAGCCCAGCCGGCGGCTCTTCGACATGTCGGTGACGACCTCGATCGGGCGGCCGAGGTCGGCATCGGTGTGCCAGGGCGAGGCGAGGCGGTTGAGGTCCGGTTCGGCCAGCCCCTCGCGTTCGGCGATCTCCCGCCACAGGCCGGCGTCGTCGGCCATCTGCTGTTCGAGCGGGCGTATCGTGCCGTCGAACGGCGCCGCCTCGATGCCGAACCAATCGGCGATGCGGCGCCACATCCACTGCCAGCGGAAGACATCGCCATTGACGACGTTGAACGCCTGATCGTGCGCCGCCGGGGTTTCGGCAGCCCAGAGAAGGTGCCGCGCGAGCTGGCCGGCGTCCGTCATGTCGGTCAGCCCGCTCCATTGCGCCGCCGAACCTGGAAAGGTGAAGGGCCGCCCCGTCTCGCGGCACAGTGTGGCGTACACCGCCAGCGTGGTGCCCATGTTCATCGCATTGCCGACCGCCAGGCCGATCACCGTGTGCGGCCTGTGGACGCTCCAGGTGAAGCCGTCGCGCGACGCTGCGGCGAACACCTCGTCCTCCTGCGCATAATAGAAATTCTCGACATCCAGCCGGCCCTGTTCCTCACGGAACGGCGTCTGCGGCAGCGTGCCCTTTCCATATGCCTCGAACGGCCCGAGATAATGCTTCAGCCCCGTGACCAGCGCGACATGGCGCGACCCCGTCGGCCTGGACAGGCCGTCCAGCAGGTTGCGGACCATGGCGGCGTTGACGCGGATATTCTCCGCCTCGCTATCCTGCCTGAGCCAGGTGGTAATGAACACCGCATCGGGATCGATGCCCCGCAACGCCGCCGCCGTGGCGGCCGCGTCCTGCAGGTCGGCTGCGACCGGCTGAACCCCGTCCTGCCCGGTTGGCCGCCGCGCGAGGCCATGGACCGTCCAGCCCTGTTCCACCAGCAGCGCCGCCGTCGCGCTGCTGGTGGAACAGGGCTGGACGGTCCATGGC
>NZ_LSKH01000323.1:0-10286 GCF_001557395.1 Sphingomonas sp. CCH5-D11
GATCTGTGAATCGTCCCGCCGCTGAACATTCCAACAACTGGTAGGCACTTCGCGCAGTTACTTGTGCGCGCTTTGTTAACCCTTGTGGATAGAGGGTTGCGAATCGGTTTGATTCCTGCCCAGATTGATTGGGGGAATACGGAAAACACGTATCTAAGGGGGAATGACATGGCCAAACGTTGGGAAGAGCTGGAAAAACGCGCCAGTGCCGCGCCGACTCTGAAGGAAGCGATGCACTGGCTGGAAGAGGCCAGCCGGGCACGCCGGACGGTCTCGATCGAGGGCTTTTGGCAGACGCCGTCGCCGTTCGACGGGATGGACCCTTGCGCGGGCTGGGGACAGCGGCGCTGACGATAACGCCGCACGATCTGATCTGTCCCAAATGGGGGCGGAATCTATTCGGTGACGATGATCCTACGGGCGGGCGCGACATCATCAAACGGGGCGTGAGCGCGCTTTCTTGTAATGTGGGGCGAACTGGACAATAGTCCGAAAGCGGCACCTTCTGCCGTTAGTTGAGCGCCCTGCTGTTCGAACTCCCTTCCGGCGGGGCGCTCACCTAGCGCAAATGCCGATGCCATAGCGATGCCGTTGCGATGCCGGGCTCGGGTTCAGGCTGAGACTGCGCCAATGGCGCGACCGACGCGGATACTGGCGTTCACTTTCACCTTCGGCTTTGACTGCGACCGTGTCGCCGGTTTGAACTTGCGCCAGATGATCGGCGGCAAGGCGGCGTCGACTGGACGACCTGTTGATATTGGTTAAGCAAATATGGCGTTCATCCGTACGTAGTTTGCTCTTCTTGAACATTCTGTCCCAAATTGGATAAGTGCTTGGCAGAGGGATGCTTATCGCCCGATCCGAATGCGTTACTGCGCGCGTTCGTTTTGGGGAGAAAAGGATGTCCATCTTCATAGCCGCCGGGATTGCCACGCCAATCTTCGCCGTATCGACGTTGCGGATCGTCAAGGCGCGGCGCTTGCGGCGCGAGCGCGATGCGCGGCGCGACCGGCGCGATGCGGAAGCACGGCGGCGGATGGGTCTGAAGGGGTAAGCAAGGCGCCGAACCCCTGGCGATCCGTGACGAACGGGGGAGCGGATGACCGACCAGGAGTGGATGCTTGCCGCAGTTCAGACAATGGTGCGCTTGCTTGTGCGCCTGATCGTCGCGGAGCGGGCGTAAAGGTCCTTGGCGTAGCGCTGACTGAAGTTGTTTTTGGGGGGCTGGGTCCGGCCACGCGGTTATGCCGGATCCTTTGGCGACGCTTAGGGCAGGCTTGTGCCGGCGTCCACCGGGCCGCAAACCTTCACACCATTGCGTTCGCGGGACCTTGGATCCCGGCGCGAGGCCGGGATGACGTGGCGTGTGAGGGGGGCGGGTGTCGCAGACGCCACATAAGACCTAGGTGGCGGGGCTTTGGGAAACGTTCGCAGCGGCTCGCGCAGGGCCGGGCCAGGTGGTTGCGGGTGCTGTCGCCAAGGTTCCGGCAAATGCGGATCTGCCGGCTGCGCTCCGCGATCGTTGAGGTCGGGGCCTGAGCCCACGCCGTCATGCCGGCCCGTTTGGCGAAGCTCAGGGCAGGCTTGTGCCGGCAGCCGTGGGGCGCAATCCTTCACATCGTTGCGTTCGCGGGACCTTGGATCCCGGCGCGAGGCCGGAATGACGTGGCGTTTGAGGGGGGCGACGGGTTCTCGCTTCGGTTTCGTCCAAGGTCGAGATGACGAAGGTTTTGCGGCTGTCGACGTGTTTGGCGGCCGCGGGGTCGCGCACAGCTGGTTGGCGGATCGTGTTGGTTGGCCCGCCCCGGCGTCACGGCTGGCCCGCATAGACCACGATCTTGGCCGGGCTGCCGGGGCGTAGCTGTCGCTGCTCCAGGCCGTTCAGGAGCGAGAAGAGTGCCGCCGGCGCCGGATCCGCGGTGCGGGCGGCGAGCGTGGCGGGGGTGTCGCCGGGCGTGACCGCAACCGTGCGGATCACGCGCGGGCGCAGTGTTGCCGCCTCCGCCGGGGAGAGCCGCCGGAAGGAAGCGAACAGGCTGGCGATCGCCTGCGCGCTGGCATCCGCGGGCGGCGAGGCGATGATGAAATGATAGGCCTGGCCATCGCCGCCATCATAGATCGCCATGGCGAGCGGCACGGCGCCGTCGCGCACCGCCAGGCGCACCTGCATGATGATCGTCGGCAGGCCGTTCACCAGCATTTGCGACACGTCCGTGATCTCCGCCGGCGCATCGCCCACGACATGCGCGGCCAGCGCCTGGGCGTAGCGCGCCAGCCCGCCGGGGGGCAAAGGGCTGCCGCCGAACTCGCCCGAAATGCCGTTCGGCCCGGTCAGGCGAATGGCGCGCGGGCTGTTCATCAGGGTGAAGCCGGGCGGCGCCTCGAAGGAGATGCGCATCAGGGGATGGGCGAAGCGGCTGCCGATCACGAAGCCCTGTTCGGGATCGTCGCCGAAGAGCAGCCCGTCGACCGCGGCGAAATAGGGCGCCTCCAGTTCGGGCAAGGCATCATCGGCCAGCCCGGTATCCCGTGCCGTTTCCTGCGCGCGCGCGATCCGCCGCTGCGTCAGCGGATGGCTGAGCGCCCATTCCGGCACGCTGCGCGCGTCATCCTCCCGCGCGCGCTGCGTCATGAAGCGTTCCTGCCGTTGCAGCGCGGCGAGCATGTCCGCCGCGGCGTGCACGTCATAGCCGGCGTCGCGAAGATAGCGGACGCTCAGATCGTCCGCCTCATATTCCTGCGAGCGGGAATAGCGCAGGCCGAAATATTGCGCGGCCTGGTTGGCAAGGCGGGTGAGCCGTTCCGATCCGGTGACGGCCACCGCGATGACGCCGAGCTGGCGCCAGATCGAGCGGCTTTCCTGCCGCTGCGCATGGCGGCCCATGATATGGCCAAGCTCATGCCCCAGCACCGAGGCAAGCTCCGCCTCGCTCGTCACCACCGCGACCAGCCCGCGCGTGACATAGATGTAGCAGCCGGGCACGGCAAAGGCGTTCACCACCGCGCTGTTGACCAGGGTGAAGGTGCATTGCTGCTGCAGACCGGCGGCGCTGGCGACACGCTCGCCGACCTGCTGGACGTAAAGCGCGACCGAGCCGCCATATTCGCCGCCGAACTCGCTGAGCAGCACGGGATGCTGCTCGGCCCCGATCGCGCGATCCTCCGGCGAAATGGCGCCGGCCGGATCGGGCGCGCCGGGGCCACAGCTTGCCAGCGCGGCGGCGAGGGGAAGCGCGGCCAGCGCGCGGAGCCGCCGCCTCACAGCCAACCGAGCAGATACAGCAGCAGCAGCGTGACCGCCGCCGACACCAGCAACGACCCCGCGCAGCCCAGCCGCCGCGAGAACAGAAAGAACATGCCAACTCCTGCGCATTCGCCCTCGCCAACTCGCAAGGCCGTCGATTGGTTCTCCTAACGTGTCGGCGGCGTGTGGGCGGTGTGTGCGGGGGCGGGGCATGCGGCGCGATGGTCAAGGCGCCGCGCGCCCGCTAGGCCGACGCCAGCCAATGCGCCGCGCCGATGCGCCACGGGAGACAGATGCTGATGGTGATGCCGCTACGATCCACCGCCACGGTCCTACGCCGCCGGAGCCGGGCCGGCGCCCTCGTTCTTGCCGCCACGGCCACATTGCCGGCGGTGGCGCCGGCCGCCGATTACGCCGCGCGCAATGTTGCCGGCTGGACGGTGGCGGTCAGCAAGGACGGGCAGGGCTGTTTCGTGACGCGCGAGTTCGACCGCAACGGCGGCACGACCGTGCTGCTGGGGCTGGACGTGGACGGATCCAACCATCTGTCGGTGCTGAACCCGAACTGGTCGATCAAGCCCAAGGAACAGCTGAAGCTCAGCTATCGCCTGTCGCGCGGCGGCTATGCCGATCATTTCGCGGTCGGCATCCGGTCCGAGGGGAAGCAGGGGTTCGTCTCTTCCTTCGAGGCGCAGTTCCCGACCTATTTCGCCGCATCGCGCGCGTTGCACGTGTCGCGCGGCGACGTGCCGGTGGCGCGGCTGGACCTGACCGGCAGCGGCGCGGCGGTGGCCGAATTGCGTCGCTGCGTGACGGCGCAGAAGGCGGGCGGAACGGCGGGACCAGGCAAGGGCGGCGAGCGCGGCGCAACGGGAGAGGCCATCCCCAAGGATCCGTTCGCCAAGGAGCCGCGGCCGGATCGATAAAGAAAAAACGCAATTCTGCCGCGAATCACGAAACCTTTTGAAGTTTCGGGAGTGTGGCGCGGTTTTGCTCAATTGACCGCAAAACAAGCACATCTGAACAGAATGAGGATTGTTGGAAATTCCGCCCTCAGCTTCGTTGTTGCGGCTAGTTAACGATCGAAAGACATGCAATGTACCTGTATGCGTCCAAAATTGCTCCGGCGGCACTTCTCCTGGTGGGCGCCGTTGGCGTCAGCGGCTGCGCCACCAAATCCTATGTGCGCGAGCAGATCGCGCCGGTGAGCCAGCGTGTCGACACGCTGGAGGCCCGTCTGCAGGAGACCGACGGCACCGCTAAGGCGGCCCTCGCCGAAGCGCAGGCGGCATCGGCCCAGCTGCAGACCAGCGGCCAGCGGCTCGATCAGCTCAACGGCCGCGTCGACGGCGTGGAGCAGCGGCTGCAGGCGCAGGAATCGCGCGGCAAGCGCCCGCGCAACTGATCGCCCGCGATCAACAAACAAGACACGGTCGCCCGCTCCATGCGAGTGGGCGACCGCATGTGTGAGCATAACCACCCGATGATCGCTGTTTTGCGGGCGCTGGCCGGGCTGTCGCTGATCCTTCCCGTGGCCGCGACCGCCCAGCCGCCGGAAACCGCCGCCGCCCGCGCGACCGGCGCCGGCAAGGCTTCCTCGACCAAGGCCAATCCTGCCAAGACCAGTGCCGCCAAGGCGAGCGCCAGCAAAAGCGGCGCGAAAAAGGCCGGTACCAAGAAGAAAGCCGCCGCCAAGAACAGCGCCAAGGCACCGGCGGAGGATAATCCCGCGCCCCCGATCGTGCAGACCGCCGAGACCGGCCGCGTGGCGCGCTGGGTAGCGGCGGAGGGCGACAACCAGAAGCTGCCTTATGCCATCATCGATAAGAACGACGCCTCGCTGTCGCTCTACACGGCGGGCGGCAAGCTGCTCGACAAGGTGCCCGTGCTGATCGGCATCGCGCCCGGCGACGATGCGACCGCGGGCGTCGGCAGCAAGAAGCTGTCGCAGATCGGCCCGGCCGAAAAGACCACGCCCGCCGGCCGCTATCTGGCGAAATTCGGCCTCGCCTTCGGACGCGAGCGGGTCCTGTGGGTGGACTATGCCACCTCCGTCGCCATTCACACGATCCCGGCCGACAGCAGCAAGAAGGAACGCCGGCGCGAGCGGATGCTGTCCGATACGCCGGACGACAATCGCATCACCTTCGGCTGCATCAACGTGCCCCGCGCCTTCTACGCCCGGCTGCTGCGCCCGCAGTTCCAGAAGAAGGGCGGCTATGTCTACGTGCTGCCCGACAGCAAGCCGATGGAAGAGGTCTTCCCCCGCCTGCGCGTCGACGCCCTGAAGGACACCCGCATCGCGGCACCTTAGGGGCGGGGCATGGCGATCCGATGGGCGTAACGGCGGGGGCGGTGGCACCCGTTGCGAGCCTCTGCGGCAGGCCGATCCGAACGCATCACGGACAGGCGTACCGCTTCAATGGTGTTGGCCGCGTGCTGCCTCGCCGTTGAATGCCTGTCGGATGGCGGCGTAGCGGAAGGCGGGGTCGCCGCTGGGATTGTCGAAGGTGATCGTCACCTTGCTCCATCCCAGCCCCTCGCGGACGTAGCGGACGATGCAGAACAGCGTCGGGCGATCGTCCCTGAAGGAGGAACGCATGATGCGAATGTCATCGGGCACGATGATATCCCGATCGCGCAGTTCCGCAGGGTTCAGGATGACGTTCGACACGAATTCATGCCGCAGGGCGAGCGGCTGATCCCATAGTTCCTGCAGCAACGCCTGAAACGCCGGGCGCGACGTAAACCGTTGAAGGACCAACAGTCCGTCGCGGATATTGTCCGTAATGTCGCCGGGAGTGCCGGCGGGTTCGGCGCTGGTGTCCGGCATGCGCACTGCCGGCAGCGGGGCGCTCACTGCAGCGGCTCCCAGCCATAGGAGACGCAGACAATCTCGCCGACGGAAACGCAGGTCGTGCCGCCACCGGCCAGGGAAAAGAAGGACGGTTCCGGATTCATCATCACGTCGCCCCGGATGAGATCATTGGGGTTTTCGAAATAGCGCGTCGCGATGCGCAGCCCGTCCGGAATGGCGACGCCCGCTTTCTTCAGCGCATCGACACTGGCGATCCGCTCGGCCGTTTCCAGCCGTGCTTCGGGCGGCGCAGCGGCGATCTCGGCCAAGATCTTGCGCAGTTCCGGGCTGGCGGCAATGACGGACAAGGCCTCGGCCTGCTGGTTCAGACGATTGGGATCATAATCCGGTGACTGTGCCATATATCCTCCGCAAGTTTCACGATCGGGCGAACTTCTTCGTTTAGATCGACGCACACGCCGCCTCGGCACCGCCGAGTGCATCGGCGATGGTTGTCTTTCAAAGATGGCGCAACGCAGACCTGCACATACGACAGGCAGGACAACTGATAGATAACGGTAGTAGCAGACCAGACAGTCTGGTCGGCAAACACATTCTCTTAGGGAGCCAATATGCGTTCAGCAGAAGATCTTCTTTCTGCTTCATGCGTGCCGTCCAACGGCGCATTTCGGAGTCGCTAACAACAACTCTCTTTATGCCTATACAATACCATTCACGCGAATACGCGTCCATAGCGTGATGTCGTTACGTAGATCCGTGGAGCGCAGGCGGCACGGCCCGGCGGAGCGCCAACTATACGCCAGCTATATGCGGTTGGCGGGAATCGATCTCGAATTGCTACGATCGAGCAGCCTAATCGCCCTGTCCTGAAGGCATCGCCACACGGCGATCGCCGGGAAGGGTGGAGCAATGAAGTTTCGTCACGCCGCACTGGTCGCGGCAGTTCTTTCGGGCGCGGCAGGGGGTGCGCAGGCGCAATCGTCCCAGGATCAGGCGGCGCAGGACCAAGCCGTGCAGGGCCAGTCGGGGCAGGAGCAGGCGGCGCAGGGCGGCGGGCCGGCGCAACCTTTGCCGATCACCGTCAGCGGCAGTGCGGGCATCGTCAGCGACTATCGCTTTCGCGGCGTGTCGCAATCGGATCGCCAGCTGGCGGTGCAGGGCGGGATCACCGTCAGCCATGCCAGCGGGCTCTATGCGGGCGTCTGGGCATCGAACCTTGCCGGATGGGGCACGTTCGGCGGCGCCAACATGGAGCTCGATCTCCTCGCCGGATACAAGGCGGCGCTGGGCGACACTGCCACGCTCGACGTGGGGCTGACCTGGTACATGTACCCGGGCGGGGCGGCGAAGACCGACTTTGCCGAGCCCTTCGCCAAGCTGACTGGCACCGCAGGGCCGGCGACGCTGACCGCCGGGGTCGCCTATGCGCCCCGGCAGCAGGCGCTGGGCCGCTGGTATCGCAGCGGCGCGGCGGCGGCGGCCGGCACCTACACGAACCCCGGCGCAAAGGACGACAATCTCTATCTGTGGGGTGACGCCGCGCTGGCCATCACCGGCACGCCGCTGACCGCCAAGGCGCATATCGGCCATAGCCGGGGGCAGGACGGCCTTGGCCCGAACGCCACCGCCGTATCACCGACCGGCGCCTATTGGGACTGGTCACTGGGGCTCGACACCAGCTGGCGCGGCCTGACGCTTGGCCTCGCCTATGTCGACACGGACATTTCGAACCGCGCCGCGGCCTATCTGCGGCCCGCCTTCAGCAAGGGGCAGGACGGCACCGGCAGCATCGCCGGCGGCACGATCGTCGCCGCGCTGACCGCCGCCTTCTGACTGGAGAACGACCCATGCAGGACCTGTTGCCGATCCTCGCCATCGCCGGGCTGCTCGCGGCGACGCTGGCCTATGCCCGGCTGTGCGACGCGGCCTGACCCATTCGGACATGAGGACGCGCCCATGACGCTCGATCTCTGGCTCGCCGCAATCACCGCGGCCGGGCTTCTCCTGTATCTCGTGGCGGTGCTGATCCGCCCCGAGCGCTTCTGAAAGGAGCGCTGCCATGACCATTTCGGGATGGGCCCTGATCCTGGGCTTTCTCGCCATCCTCCTGGCGCTCACCAAGCCGGTCGGCCTGTGGCTGTTCGCGCTGTACGAGGGGCGGCGCACGCCGCTGCACCTTGCGCTCGGCCCGGTGGAGCGCGGTTTCTATCGGCTGGCCGGGGTCGATCCGGCGGCCGAGCAAGGCTGGCGGCGCTATGCGCTGCACATGCTGCTGTTCAACACGGCGCTGACGCTGTTCACCTATGTCGTGCTGCGCGCGCAGGGCATGCTGCCGGGCAACCCGCAGAGACTGGCCGGCCTGTCGCCGCACCTCGCCTTCAACACCGCGATCAGCTTTGCCACCAACACCAACTGGCAAAGCTATGGCGGCGAGAGCACGATGTCGAACCTCAGCCAGATGCTGGGGCTGACGATCCACAATTTCCTGTCGGCGGCGACGGGCATCGCGCTCGCCTTTGCGCTGTTTCGCGGCTTCGCCCGGCGCAGCGCGGCGACGATCGGCAACTTCTGGGCCGATGTGACGCGCATCACCTTGTACCTGCTGCTGCCGCTCTGCATCGTCCTGACGATCTTCTACATCGCCAGCGGCGTGCCGCAGACGCTGGCCGGCGCGGTCGACGTGACCACGCTGGAGGGCGCGCGCCAGTCGATCCTGCTGGGCCCCGTCGCCAGCCAGGAAGCGATCAAGATGCTGGGCACCAATGGCGGTGGCTTCTTCAACGCCAATAGCGCGCATCCGTTCGAGAACCCGACCGCGCTGACCAACCTCGTCCAGATGCTGTCGATCTTCCTGATCGGTTTCGGCCTGACATGGACGTTCGGCCGGGCGGTGGGCAACACCCGGCAGGGCTGGGCGATCCTCGGCGCCATGGCGATCCTGTTCCTCGCGGGCGTCACCGTCACTTACTGGCAGGAGGCGGCGGGCAATCCGGTGCTGCACGGCCTGGACGTGGCCGGCGGCAACATGGAGGGGAAGGACGTACGCTTCGGCATCGCCGCCAGCGCGCTTTTCTCCGTCGTCACCACCGCCGCCTCGTGCGGCGCGGTGAACGCCATGCACGACAGCTTCACCGCGCTGGGCGGGATGATCCCGCTGTTCAACATCCAGCTGGGCGAAGTGGTGGTCGGCGGCGTGGGGGCCGGCATCTACGGCTTCCTGCTGTTCGCGATCCTGGCGGTGTTCGTCGCCGGGCTGATGGTCGGCCGCACGCCCGAATATGTCGGCAAGAAGATCGAGGCGCGCGAGGTGAAGCTGGCGGTGCTGGCCATCGCGGTGCTGCCGCTGGTGATCCTGGGCTTCACCGCCTTGTCATCGGTGCTGGAGGCAGGGCTTGCCGGGCCGCTCAACAAGGGGCCGCACGGCTTTTCGGAAATCCTTTACGCCTTCACCAGCGCGGTGGGGAACAACGGTTCGGCCTTTGCCGGGCTGACCGCCAACACGCCTTATTACAATGCGCTGCTGGGCATCGCCATGTGGCTGGGGCGGTTCTTCGTGATCGTGCCGATGCTGGCGATCGCCGGCAGCCTGGCGGCGAAGAAGCACACGCCGGAAAGCGCGGGATCCTTTCCCACCACCGGCGGCCTGTGGATCGGCCTGCTGGTCGGCATCGTCCTGATCCTGGGCGGCCTCACCTTCCTGCCGAGCCTCGCGCTCGGGCCCATCGCCGATCATCTCGCGATGATCCGCGGCCAATTGTTCTGATAAAGGGCGCGCCACATGGCACATAGCCAGACCAAGAGCCTGTTCACCGCCGAGCTTGTCCTGCCGGCGACCCGGGCATCGTTCGTGAAGCTCCACCCCCGCGCTTTGGTCCGCAACCCGGTGATGTTCGTCACCGCCGCGGCGGCCGCGCTGATGACGATCCTGCTGGTGATCGGGCAGGACGATCTGTCGACCGGCTTCAAGCTGCAACTCGTCATCTGGCTGTGGCTGACGGTGCTGTTCGGCACCTTCGCCGAGGCGCTGGCGGAAGGGCGGGGCAAGGCGCAGGCGGCCAGCCTGCGCGCGGCCAAGGCGGAGCTGACCGCCAAGCGCCTGAAGGGAGACGGGCTGAAGGGTGATGGGCGAACCTGCGACACGATCCCCGCCAGCCAGCTGAAGATCGGCGACGTGGTGCTGGTCGAGACCAACGACCTGATCCCGTCCGACGGCGAGGTGATCGC